>VBMR01000020.1 GCA_005878325.1 Methanobacteriota archaeon
TCACCGGGGGGAGCTCCTACCAGGTCGTGATCGTTGCGAAAGGCAACTACTTCCAGGTCTGGTGGGGCGGCGTGCTGAGGCTGGCCGTCACGGATTCGAACCCGCCCTCCCCGATGAGCGGAAACATCAAGGTCTGGACCGGCGCGGCTCCGACTTCGATCAAGGTGGACAGCGTGCGCGTCTGGAACACCGTATCGGGCACGATGACGACGCCCGTGCGGGACGCCGGCACGGCGAACGTTCCGTTACAGACGAAGATCGCCGGAATCGTGAGCGACAACAATCAGCTCCACGTGCGGATCCGGAGCTCCTCGAACAACATCGCGTGGGGTCCATGGACGAACCTGAAATCAGACATGGTCAGCGGGGTGTTCTATGCGGCGACCGACCAGGATCGGCAGCGGTACTACCAGCTCCAGGTGACCCTGACGAGCGGCGTGGACTACACGCCGGAGCTGTCCGAACTGACTACAACGGAGGGCACGCCGACGACGAACCCGACGGCGAACACGGGATTCGAGAATTGGTATCCGTACGTGGGGGGACTCGCGAACGCTGTGAATGGCAACCTCTGGTACTCGAAGCGGGACGTCTCCGTCCAGGCTCGGGCCTTCACTCTTGCGATCGTCCGGTCGTACAACAGCCTACGCGGCTCAGTGGTCGGGCCCTTCGGGAACGGCTGGACTCACAACTACGCGGAGACGCTCGTCGTGAACCCGGACCTGAACGTGACTTGGAACGGCGGGGACGGCTCGCAGTACACCTTCACGCCAAAGACCGGGTCGAGCGGTTACGGGGCGCCTCGCGGGATCACGTCCCGCCTCGTGAAGAACGGGGACGCGACATTCACCCTCTGGCGCACCGACGGGAGCAAGGCGGATTTCACGTCGGCAGGCCGGCTCTCGAAGATTACGGACAAGAACGCTAACAAGGTCACGCTGACGTACGACGGCAGCAACCGCCTGACGACCATCGCGGATGACTCCGGCAAATCCCTGACGATCGGGTACGACGCCTCGAGCCGGATCTCGACGGTGACGGAGTCGGGCCTGAGTCGACAGGTCGTCTACTCGTACGACGGATCCTCGAACCTCGTGGCCGTGAAGGATCCGATGAACTTCTACGAGAACTACACATATTCGGCCGGCAAGATGTCGGCGATCGTCGACCCCGTCGGGAAGCGGACCGCCTTCACGTACGACGCCTCAAGCCGTGTGACGGAGATCTGGCTCAGCTTGTACCAATCCGGCTCCGTCGTCTGGAAGTTCAAACAGTATGCGATCGCCTACTCCACCGCGACGACCCGGACGATCACCAACGCGCGAGGCTTCACCACGACCCTGACATTGAACTCGTTCGGAAATTCGATCCAGAGGACCGGTCCCTCCATCGGGTCCGCGTGCTGCGACGACCGAGGAAACTCGAGCTCGTTCGTCTGGGACGGGGAGATGAACAAGATCAAGTCAACGGACGGCCGTGGGTTCGCGTGGACGATGGACTACGACTACCGCTCGAACTTGGTGTCGAGAACGGACCCGGGCGGCAACGTCTCCTCCTCTGTCTGGGTGGAGCGAAACTACGGGGCGTGGTACTCCGTCCTCCGGAAGTCTCAGACGAACTTCCGGAACTTCACGACGACGTACACGTACGATGGGAAGGACAACCTCATCAAGACGGTGAACGCGAAAACCGATTCGTCCTTCCTTTATTACGACGCCCTCGGCTTCCTGAACCGGTCGAAAGACTTCCGCGGATTCGACACATGGTTCGAGGTCAACACGAACGGTTGGCGGACCAAGATGACGGATCCGATGAACGACGTCACGCAGTATGGCTACGACGCCGCGGGCCGTCGGACGACGGTGACCTCGCCGCTCACCTTCATCACGACGACCGCGTACGACCCCGACGATCGGGTCACCAAGGTGACCGACCCGCTCGGCAACTTCACGTTGTTCGAGTACAACGCCCGCGGGGACCGGACGAAGACCACGGACCCAAACGGATTCGCGACCCTCCATTCGATCAACGTCACAAACCGCAAGGCACAGACCACTACTGACGCCCTCGGTAACATCACGACGATTTCGTACGACCTGCGGGGGAACCTCGTCTCCATGAAGGACGCGAACCTCCATACGACCGCGTACGAGTACGACGCGTACGACCGCCAGACGAAGGCCACCTCACCTCTCCTGTACGCGACCTCCTCACGATACGACGCCGCGGGGAACCGAATCGGTCGAACGGATGCGAACGGCGTCGCGACGACTTTTGCGTACGACATGTTGAACCGACTCACAACGACGAAGTATCCGGGCGGTACGACCGTGTCCGTCGGGTACGACAAGAATTCGAACCCCACGTCGGAGATCGGCTTCGGATACACGAAGACCTCGGCGTACGACGAGCTCGACCGCGTCACCAGCGTAACGATGAATTATGGGTCGTTCTCCAAGACCACCGCATACACATACGATGCCAACGGCAACCGCCTCACCGCGCTTGATCCGGAGAGCGGGACGACATCCTACGCGTACGATGCCGCCAACCGCCAATGGAAGGTCACGGATCCCGAGACCCGAGCGACGACGTACGTCTACGACCGGGATTCGCGTGTGACCTCGACCACGTATGCGAACGGCGTCGTTACGACTAACACTTGGGACGCCGCGCGCCGGCTCACGAAAGTCGAGACGAAGAAGTCAGACAGCACGCTGATCGAGCGGTTCGTTTACGGGTACGACAACGCGGGCAGGCGGCTTTCCGTCACGTTCACGAACGCTTCCGTGACCTCGTACGCGTACGACAAGCTGAATCGCCTCACAAAGATGACGGAGCCTGGCAGCGTCGTGACGACGTACACGTACGACGCTGTCGGTAACCTCGCCCGAGAGGTCAAAGGCTCCACGACGAAGACGTACACCTACGACGCGGACGACCGGCTTACGGACATCACCGTCGGCACGGCGGGCATGCGGTATGGGTACGACAACAACGGAAACCGGAAATGGGCGTACGACAAGGCGACCCAGGTGAACACGTCCTTCGCCTACGACTTTGAGAACCGAATGACGGCGAGTGGCACGTGCACGTACACGTACGCGCCGGACGGCGAACGTATGTCCTCCGCCTGTTCCGCGCCGACATACTACCGATACGAGTCTCCCGCCAGGAGCGGCCTCTCGAACGTCGTCGCGGAATACGACTCGACGGGCACGCGCCAAGTGCGGTATACCCAAGGCCCCGGCGCGGACCAGCCCGTCGAGCAACTCCGAGGCGGATCGTACTACACATACCAAAAGGACGGCCTCGGATCGACGTCGAAGATTACGGACGGGGGCCAGGCCACCGTCAATGCGTACACATACGGTCCGTGGGGCGACACGAGCTCGAGCGGACCGCTCGCGAACCCGTTCCAGTTCACCGGCCGCGAGGCAAATTCCGGCTCATCACTGTACCATTACCGCGCCCGAGTGTACGACCCGGGGGCGAGGCGATTCGTACAGAAAGACCCCGATGGAACGTGCCGAGACTCAAATCGCTACGCATATGTCGCTAACAATCCGGTGAACGCAAAGGACCCGACAGGTAGATGCGGTTTCTGGGACTTCTGGTGCCAAGTAAGGTGCGATACTTGTGGTGCTTTGCTATATTTCATGATAGCCTTCGGCCTCGAGGGCGTATTCCTTCTAGTTTACGACGTCGACCTTTGCATGGAGCTTGGCGATTTGGCCGTCGCATTGATAACCGCGTGGGTCCCCGCCCTTGGAGCGATAGATTGGCTCCTGTTGATCGTCATCGCTGGCCTTTGTTTCGCCGCGATCGGATACCTTGTTGCTATCAACCCGATTCCGAGCGTGATATGCAACGCCGCCGGGATGTGCTGAAAATGTGGCTTCGAGCTTCTTGGTACGAGTGGGCAAGCAATCCTCGATCGGGGAAATCAATCACAACGAACGCCAAGGCGAAGCGATTTGGGTACGATCGGCTTTGATTAACATGCTGGCCACACGGTCCACTTGTGCCGGTTGTTGAACGCCATGAGCGACAGCGAACCAGGAGTTGAAAGCGGCCCCGGCGCGGTCGGTCGTCCAAAAAAAAAGCGTCAGGTTGCAATCTTGCTCGCGCTTGCCATTATTGCACTCTCCATCGCTGATTCGTACGAGTGGACGGGCATTCCCCCAGGATTCGCGCCTAGTGCAGCCGTGACAATCAGCGTCGGCCTCATCATCGGAACTCTAATTTTCGTAACTTTCGGAACTCATATCGGAGATTGGTCGCGCCAGGCCAGGCTTCAGCGCCAAGTGGGACTACGAGAGTACATCGGCACGGCCCTTTTCCTCTCCCTCCTCTTCTTGCTGGCGTTTGCGGTGACTAGTAATTACTCCGCTCTCTACATTCTTGGCCTTTGCGAGGCAATGCTGGCACTTACCGGCCTGTTCCAGGTCATTCGACACTGGAAATAGGATTCACACTTACATTCTCAACAAACTTGACCTCCCTTGGTCACACACGTGTACGAAAACGGAGAAGCCAGGGTAGCACACAATGGCGAACGGTACCTTCCCGATCCTCGCCGCGAACCTTCCTCGGCCCTGTGTCTTTTCATTTCGCCTCCTTGGTACGGTAATCCAGTTGTTCGGTAATCGTCCTGATGGCCCACCGGGGTGTGAAGACTGGGACAATCAGCCTGCCGCCTGTCAACGCGTCAGAGTTTGATTGGAATAAAGTACGAAAGAATCGATGGTCGCCAAATAGTGGGGCAGCTGGAAGACCGCGGGATCGTGTCGCGAGTCTGGAAGGACCCTACCATCGGGGGATTCGTTGCGGGTTTCGCCCCCTTGCTCTGTGTGTGCGCGATATGGGCGTTGACTTCTCTAGGCCTCGTGAGTCGTGAAACCGCGGTTCAGCCGACGGTCGGGCTAGTTACGTTCCTCGGATGGCTAGTAGCCTTCGAATCTGTCGTGGGGCCAGGGTCTTCCGCGTATTCGAGACCGCGTCCGGGCGACGGATCCGGGCGACGGATTAAAGCTTTACCAACCTGGTCGGGCTTCGAGTACAGAACCGAATGAACTAGGGGCCATTGAGGGAGCTTGAGGCCTTACGCGTCTTCGCAAGGCGTCAGTAGTAATGTGGTTGCTAACTCGATGTTGGCCTACCGCTGGGCCGGTAGGAACCTGCGACTTGCGGCAGGCTGCCCCTCGGCATGCAGAAAGAGGGGATCAGGCGGGCGATTGCGCGCCTACCAATCCCGGGACCTGTATTCTTTGTCCATGATGGATTTCCAGTCGACCGGCCTCCGCCGCTTCGTCCCCCTTACGGAGAGGAACCGTCGTATGAATTCCTCAGGCGACGGCTCTGGTCGGACTAAAATCGTTCGGTCCGAAACCTCGAAGGTCAGGGTCGATCCCTCCGAAAGATTGAGTTCCTTCCGAATCTCCTTCGGAATGGTGACTCGGCCCTTAGGACCGAGTTTGCGCTTCATCCGACCACACGCAAGGAAGTCCCACCTCATCTACCATCCGTTCGGTGCCAACTTGCTTCAGGGCAGGGGGCAACGCCCTCTTTTGACGAGACCTCTACCAACTTCTAGGGCCCTCGCACTCGCACATTGACGACCGCGGGGCCCCGACCCACAACGACGCTCACGACCACGACCTCTTGCGTTGAATCGGGATTCACGTCCCGGTGGACCAACCCCGCGGGAATCCGGAAGAAGTCTCCCGGTTCCAAGTCGACCGCCTCCTTCCCGTCCGGCCCGTATTCGAGACGGAACCGTCCGGCTGCCAAGAAGCCGTACAAGAGGCGGGATCCATGATGATGCCACGCCGATCGGACCCCGGCCGCCACGCGGGTTCTCGACACGATGGCCGCGTCATCCTCGAACGCGCGTCCCCTGACAATCCCGTCCGTTACGTCGCCCGCCCTGAGATCGGCGGACCGAACGACGTCGATGTTCGGCATGACCCAGAAGACAACCTTCGGTTGCTTGAAGGCTCGTAGGGACGAGGATGCCTGAGCGTTCGCTGGTCCGCAGGGACGAACTAGACTCTCCTCGGAGGGTTTCGTCTACTCCAGGGGTTGCCAGACGGCGAACTCGTTGTCGTCGGGATCGTAGAACGTGCCCATGATGACGTTCAGCGCCTCGCGCTTCGATGGCTCCTCGCCGATCCGCACGCCGCGTGACTTCAACGTCTCGAACGCGGAGTTGATGTCCGGGGTCTGGAAGATGAGACCCGTGACTCCCCCGATCCCGCGACCCGTGTCCCCTTCCCCGAGCACGTGGTGTCCGAAGGTCACGCCTCCCGCGTCGTACATCGCCAACTTCAGGTTCTCGTTCTTGTCCACGAGCTTAAAGCCCAACGTCTCCGAGTAGAACTTCAGGGACTTCATGTGGTCCGAGACGTGCACCGTCGTCGCCATAAACTTTCCAACTACTGGGTCTGCCATACAAGCTCCTCCAGGGACCCGGAAGGCGTGTGGGTCCGCTTAATGGTTCCGAATGACGATTTTCTCCCGCGTCCGGACTCTTTTTGCCTTCGAGGAGCGAGGGAAACGAGAGGCATGCGGCGGTTCCCATTGGTCCATCGTGAGTTATCGTTATACAACGATAACAACCCAAGAAGAGGTTCGTCACGGTCAGTCGGATGTGAGTTGGCGTCGAACGGAATCGGATCGTGGCGATAGCGGTCGCATCTCGTCCCGTGCAATGCTGCTCGCATGCGATGAGACGAACGGGAGAGATAGCGACGGGACATCTCTGAATCCGCTCGGCCCTGGATGCGCCGCGCTGGAATCGGTCGCCTGGCGAAGGGCCGGTGGAGGCGACCAGAAGGTGACGGTCAACTTGGGAGGATTGATCGATTCGCTCGAAGAATAGTACGAGCCATTCCAAAAATCGGACCGGAGGAAGATCCCGAGGTTCGCATCGCCGTCGACCCAGTTCTGTGCGATGCCCGTGATGTCCACGACGTTCCACCCCAAGGTCGTATTGAAGAAGGTCGTAGGGCCCTTGGTTCGGGGCTTGCCAGGGACGACGAAGGAGTTCCACGTCGCGGTGGCCTCGCTCCAGGACTCCGAGACCTGGTACAGGTGTTGGTCGGGGCTATCGTTCGACACATTCAGGTCCAGGGTCGCCGACATGATCGTCGAGTTCTCGGGGACCTGCCCGTTGTTCGGTCCGATGAAGTTCGGGAAGGACAGTAGGGCCCGACAAACCGTGAAGTTCGCCATGCAACCCTCCCCGTCGGCGCTGAATTCGAGGTCAGCCCCGTAGTTTGCATCCGGCGTATCATTGCGGAGGGTCGTGTCGTCGGTCTCGCTGTAGGCCCCGCCATCCCCCTTCTGGAACGTGAGGGTCGTGACGGCCGAGGGCTGGACGGCAAGGGAATACACGACGGTCTGCGAGACCAATCCGTCCGAAGCGGTGACGTGGATCGCGTAGGTGCCCGGCGGCGTGTGTGCCGATGTGGCGAGGCTCAGATTGGCCTCGCAGGTCGGGCTGCACGACGGCGGCAGGAAGGTGCACGTCGTCCCGGTCGGCAGGCGGGAACACGAAAATTGGACGGCGTGGGCCGATCCGGAAGTCAAGTTTGCCGTGACATTCGTCGCCACCGTCCCTCCCGAGGAGACGGAGCCGGACCCGGGGTCGACGCCGAGGGAGAAGTCGAAGACGGACGGGGACGGGATGTCCGAGATCGTAACGCTGAACGTCCGCGTCCGGGAAACCGTTCCATCGGAGGCCGCGACGGTCACGACATGCGTTCCCGTGGGAGCGCTCGCGGACGTGACGAAGAGGAGCTCCGGGGAACACGTGGGACGACATGAGGTGGGAGAGAACGAGCAGGCCGTCCCCGATGGAGCGTCCAGGCAAGAAAACCAAATGTCCCGGACGGAAGCGGACTTCGCCGTCGCGGTGACGATCGTCGTCGCGGCACTCCCCTTGCCAACGGAGCCGGACAGCGGGCGGATATCCAAGGAGAAATCGATGGCCGACGGGGCCGGCTCGGCCGTCGGATGGCTCAGGAGGGTGACAGCCAAGGCCAGCCCCGACGCGACGGCGAGCACCAAGGTCACGAGGATGATGTCCTTAGCGAACGACCAAGCGCGCGAGGGGCCTTGCCCCTTGACGTCGCTCACGTCGGGCGCTGGACGGGCAGACAATACAAGAGCGGCACGTTTACAACTAATT
>VBMR01000243.1 GCA_005878325.1 Methanobacteriota archaeon
CGCCGTCAGAGCGGCCCACAGGTGTACGGGTGGTGGGGAATTCCGAGGCCATCCGGCCGCTCGACCCAGAGCTTGAACTGGAAGCTCCCGCGGGATTGGGGATGGACCTCCACGAGGAAGCCGTCCTGGGCCCCGCCTCCATAGGCGACAAACTGCTCCGAGAAGGCGACGGACAAAGTCCAGTCCCCGAGGTTCGAGCTGTCCGGTTTGGCGGACGTGGCCATGCCGTAGTAGTTCAGCACCTTCAACAGCGCCGAGCCGGAATTGCGGACGCCCGCAGAGGCGTTCCGACCGGGATCGATGAGCGACTCGTATCCCGCTAGGTCTCGCTCCCGGATCTCGTTCAGGACGGAAGGCCAATATTCGGCGGAACCCATTGCCCCCGCCACGGACGACAGGAATGCCCCCGCCGGGAAGGACCTGCCCTTCGGCGCGAGAAGCGGTCCTTGCCATCCAATGTAGTAGATGAGCCGCGTCCCGGAGATGACCTCCTCGGCGCCGCACCCCGCGTACACGGTCAGCTCGTCCGGGATTGTCGTGTTCGGGTTGCGGACTTCCATCCGCAGAACGGCCGGGACCGGTCGGTTCCCGTTGTTCGCCATCGTCGCCTTGACCCGGAACACGTCTCCGGGAGAGACGGTACCCGGGATCCCGTCGACCGTCAGGGACACCGCGAAGCCCGTCACCTGCACGTCCTTTGACACCATGTTGCTCAGGGTGGGCGTCAGGATGCCCACCGCACTCGCCGCGAGTAAGACCGCCACGAAGACGGCTGCCCGCGGCCCCAGTTTGATGCCGGTTCCCATTGTTCGCACCTCGCCCGCCCCAACGAGGCGAGCATCTACCGAGGGCTGCAGGCGAGCCATAAGGCGGGCTCATGCGTGCATCGTACACGTAGACCTCCCATGCGGTGGAGACGTCAGCCTTTATCGCCAGGTTCGGTTGTCGGAACCCTGTGAAATTCGTTGTCCTCGGGGCACGAGGCTCGTTTGGAGGTGCGGTCGTCCGCCGAGTGCGCGTTGCTGGCCACCACGTTCGTGCGGTCGTGCGGCCGGGAGCTGGGACCTCCGGATTTCCGACCGGTACCGAAGTGGTCGCGGCGGATCTGGGATCCAAGGAATCCGTCGTCCAGGCGGCCCAAGGCGGGGACGTCGTCGTCCACGCAGCGAATGTCCCATACGCGGACTGGCCCCGGATCGTTCCACGGCTCGCGGAGAACGCCCTGGCGGCCGCCGAGGCCGCGGGCGCGACCTTGGCGTTTCCAGGCAATGTGTACGTCTACGGCCATCCGCGATCCAGGCCGGTGACGGAAGACCATCCCGAGGAACCGCACACGGAGAAGGGCAAGTTGCGGCTCGCCATCGAGCGGACGTTTTTGCAAGCCCATCAAGAAGGCCGTGTGAAGCTCGTCCTCCCGCGGTACCCCGACTTCTATGGTCCGGGCGTGATGCACGACCTCTTCTTGCCGATTTTCGACGGTGCGCTCCGGGGCGGGCCGTGCCGATTGCCGCTCGACGCCGACGCGCCCCACGAATTCATCCTGGTCGACGACGCCGCGACGGCAATGCTAAAACTCGTGAACACACCCGGGGCCCATGGTCGATCCGTCCACGTCCCGGGACCGCAGCCGATCACCCCGCGGGAGTTCGTGCGGCTCGTCTACGCATCGGCCGGAAGTGGTGAGCCAAAGATCCGCGTCTTCGGCCGCGGCATGTTCCGGTTGGTCGGGCTGTTCAACCGGACGGTCGGCTCGGCATACGAGATGGCGTACCTGTTCGACGATCCCGTGCTCCTCGACGGGTCGCTCTATCAATCTT
Organism: Methanobacteriota archaeon; assembly: GCA_005878325.1. Classification (GTDB taxonomy): domain Archaea; phylum Thermoplasmatota; class Thermoplasmata; order RBG-16-68-12; family RBG-16-68-12; genus RBG-16-68-12. The sequence continues at coordinate 1,818 of VBMR01000243.1, forward strand.
TGCCCGGCTCTCCTTATCCGGCGACACCCTACGAGGAGGGCGTGCGACGTACGATGGACTGGTATCGCTCCCATCGGGCGACATCTTAATAGCGCGGCGCTTTGTCTATCCGCATCCGGAGGTTCCAACACTGACCGAGGTGGTCCTCGCGGGGGCGGTTCGCACGCCCGTGGGCAAGTACGGCCGCGCCTTCCGGAACGTGGAAGCCGTCAAGCTCGGGAGCACGGCTGTCGCGGAGGCGGTGAACCGATCCGGTCTCGTCCCCGCGGACATCGAGGAGGTCCTGATGGGCAACGTGATCTCCGCGGGCCTCGGGCAGAACCCGGCGCGACAGGCCGCCCTGTTCGGTGGCCTCCCCGACCGCGTGGGCGCCGTGACGATCAACAAGGTGTGCGGTTCCGGCTTGCAGGCCGTCATGTTCGCATCGGACATGATTCGCGCCGGAAGTGGAGAGGTCCTGCTGGCGGGTGGGATGGAGTCGATGACCCGCGCGCCCTATCTGGTCAAGGAGGCCCGCTGGGGCATCGGGATCAATAACGTGCCGTTCATCGATGCGATGGTATCCGACGGGCTTTGGGACGCCTACAATCAGTATCACATGGGCATCACGGGAGAGATCGTCGCGGAACGGTTCCACGTCACACGGGAAGAAATGGACCGCTTCGCCCTGGAGAGCCAGCGTCGCGCGGCGGCCGCCACTCAGGAGGGCCGGTTCAAGGAGCAAATTGTTCCGGTCGAGGTGCCGGGAGGCGGACGCGTCGACGTGGACGAAGGGATCCGGACGGACACTTCCCTCGAGAAGCTCGCGAAGCTGCCGCCCGTGTTTCGGGAGGGAGGACAGGTGACCGCGGGGAACGCGTCCCAGCTGAGCGATGGCGCGGCCGCCATGGTGGTCCTGTCGGAGAAAGCCGCGGAGCGGCATGGCGTGAAGCCGCTCGCTCGGGTGATCGACTACAACACGGTTGGCATGAAACCGGAACTCGTCATGGAGGCGCCGATTGCGGGCGTGAGAAAACTCCTGAAGAAAAATGGCATGACGATTGACGACATCGATTTGTTTGAGCACAACGAGGCGTATGCGGCCGCGAGCGTCACGGTGATGCGGGAGCTCGGGATCCCGCATGACAAGTTCAATGTGAACGGGGGTGCGGTCGCCCTCGGTCATCCGATCGGATGCAGCGGTGCGCGCGTCCTCACGACACTCATCTATGGGATGAAGGACCGCGGCGCGAAGCGCGGGCTCGCGACCTTGTGCCTCGGCGGCGGTAACGCGGTCTCGATGATCGTCGAGCGGCCCTGACCGCAATGCGGCGGTTTCAGAGTGACGACTTCGCGGCCGTGGTCATCCCTGGTCCGACCCCCCATCCGCGGCTGTGACCGGTCCAGACGCGGGGCGTTCGGGGCCCGTTTTCCCGCCGTACAGCTGCTTTTCGAGGTAGCCGTGTATCCGCTCCACCGTTTCGGGTGACGGAGAGGGCGTGAACAGACTGATGACGAACGCCGCCACGAAGTTCGCGATGAGGCCCCAGACGCCCGGGAAGACGATGCAGAAGACCGCAGGCACAAATTGGAGGACCCCAGCGACCGAAAGTGCAACGAGATCGAGAATGAGTCCAGGTCGGAGAATTGCGAAGAACCAACCGAGGAACGCGAGGCCGATCATCACGAGGCGACCGGAGTTCACGACGAATCGTTCGTTGGCGTCAGGCCGGAAGGTCTTGCGGTAGATGTCATGCGTCACGACGACCGCGGTGGCCATGAGGAAGTTGTCTTGCGTGGACATCGCCGCGGCGAGGGCGCCGGCGAACAGGACTCCCACTAGGATGGCCGGGGCGTACTGGACGGCGAGGAGCGGGAGGGCGGCATCCGACGTGCCATATTGCGCCGTGATGGTCGCCATGGATGGAAACGCGCCCGTCCCGATTAGGTACGCCACAGTCAGTCCCGTAAAAATCGCCGGGATGTAGATGCTGCTCAGGTAGATTGCCGTGGCGACGGAGGACCACTTGATCGTCGGCGGGTCTCGGGCCGCGTACAGTTTCATCTGGAGATGCTGCATCGTGATCGGGAGGGCGAGGCCGAAGAGGAGGACCAAGGAAAATAGCGCGAGCGGAGCGCTGAACCCCGTCCCGGCGACAGTCAGCAGGTCGGGCTTCGTCTCGAGGATTCGATCGATCAGCGGCCCGGGGCCTCCCACTGCGACGAATGTCACGAGGATTGCGACAGCCCAGACGACGGCGTACATCCAGATTCCCTGCAAGACGTCGATCCAAGACGATGCCCGCTGTCCTCCCAAGATTACGTAGGCCACTGTCACGAGGCTCAGGGCGAGAGCCCCGACCTCGTAGGGAATCAGCCCGCCGCTCCCAATGTCCAGGATCAGGCCATAGGCGATCGCCTGCACGGTGACATAGGGAACGACGAACACCGCCATGATGATGGCCACGAGGACGCGCAGCGACCGGCTCTCGTAGAAATCGGCAATCATGTCCGCCAGTGTGATGTACCCGTGCTTCCGCCCAAGATGCCACATGCGCGGGCCAATGAGCCAGACCACGAGGGCGGCCACGGTCGTCCACGCGAACGACCCGACCCACCACGCAACTCCGGTCGTCGCAGACACCGCGGTAGACGTGAGGACCGCGAAGGCGCTGTGGTACGTCGCCGAAATGCTCAGGAAGGTCACGAGGAACCCGAGGCGGCGGCTCGCGACCCAGAAGTCTTCCGTGTTTACCTTGAGCCGGCGCCAGGCGAGGCCGCCGACTAACGCGACGAGGGCGATATAAATCCCGACAACGGCGAGCGTCGG
>VBMR01000156.1 GCA_005878325.1 Methanobacteriota archaeon
TGGACCTCCTGACGCCAACCTATGTCCGGGTGGACTCCCTCCAGCTGCGGGACGGGCAGGGCCCGGCGACCCGCTGGTCTCCGATGGACTCCCTCGTGGTGTGGGCGAACGTCTCGGATCCCTTCGGGACCTCGGAGATCGCGGGAGCGTGGATCAACATCACGGACCCGTCCGGCGTCCTCGTCCGAAACTTCACGGCCATGTCTCTCCAGTCCAGCGGCGTCGCCTGGAAGTGCTTCAACGGATCCGTGACAGCGCCCCTGGCGAACGGGACCTACCGGATCGAGGTCATCGCGAAGGAGGGCAACGGCGCCCTCGCTTACGCCATTGGAAGCGGCCTCGTGCGCGCGCCCGACGTCCGGCCGACGATCGTGCCGTCGCAACCCAGCGCCCTCAGCGGGGACACGTTCGCCTACACGATCTGGTTGAACAACACGGGAAGCGGGCCCGCGAGCCAGGTCTGGGTCAATCTCACGCTCCCGTCCGAGCTGATCTTTGTCAAGCTCCGCAGAGGCGAACCGCACGGGTCCGACGAACTGGACCTGGACGAACGTCGCCGTGTCCAGCACCTCTTTCCTTGTTCAGGCCAGGGTCCAATCCGGGATCCCGCCGGTCCCTAGCATGACGACGACGGCGAACCTGAGGGCGAGGGACGAGAAAGGCTACCTCTGGCCGGTCCGAACCACATCTGCAGGCGTCATCCTCCAAGGACCGATCCTTTCCCTCGTCTTCACGACCTCCCAGGCGACCGTCCATTCGAACGACACCCTCGTGCTCTCGTCCACCCTCGGGAACACCGGGCAGCTCGCGGGGACAGTCTGGCTCAACCTCACGTGGTCGGCGGGCCTCGCGTACGTCTCCGACACCGCCGGATCCGTCGGCGGCAATTCGACCCCACGCGCGCAAGGCGTGGACATTCGATGGACGAACCAGGCGCAAGGGGCCTCGGTCACCGTGGCCGTCATCGTGCGGACGGGCTCCGGACTTGCCCGCGGATCCGATCTGACGATCGCGGTCGGACTGAACTACACGAACGGCCGCAGCGCGATCATGCCGTCCCAGGCCACCGGCCGAACCGTGAGGGTCATCGCACCTGTGATCGTGAGCGCGACGATCTGGGTGGGCCAGACGACCGTGACGCCGGGGGATACCGTGTCGGGCTGGGTCGGTTTCTCGAACGTCGGGGATGAGGCGGCGCTGAGCCTCGTCGTCACCTTGGCCCTGGACTCCGCCCTCTCGGTCCGGAATGCGAGCGTGACGCCGACGATCTCCGGGTCCGCCGCGCTGTTCGTCTTCTCGAGCGTCGGGGTCGGCCCGAAGCGGATCTTCTTGAACCTGACCGTCGCCCGCTGGGCGACCGACCGCCAGGCCCTCAGCGTCCTCGGATCCGTCGTGTACACGGACTGGATCGCGAACCCGATGGCACCCGTGAGCGCGACCCCCGCGAGCATGGCGGTCGCAGCGCCGATCCTGCACCTGGCGGGTTCCCCCTCCACCGCGACAGTCGAGGCCGGGACGCGGGTCAACTTCCGGATGGACGTGTCGAACCTCGGGAGTGGCCCGGCGAAAGACGTCTGGCTGAATGCGACATTGCCCCTCAATTTCCTGTTTGTCTCCGACTCGTCCGATGGACAGAGGTCCCTCATGGGCTCGCAGGTCGCGTGGTACTGGCCCGCGATCATCACCGGATCCCGAACCTTCGACCTCACGCTCGCTCTTCGGAGCGGAGCCTTGCCTGGGGACCAGGAGGACGTCGTCGTGGGAGCCAGCTACACGGACTCGAACGGGAATCCCGGATCCGTCCCCGACGTGGTCCTGCGATCTTCCTTCGTCGCCCCGCGGCTCCAACTCACCCTCGACCGGAGCGCGGAGACCGTGCCGACCCAGACGTCCTTCCAGTATACGCTCCACGTGCGGAACGCGGGGACGACAATCGCGAAGACCGTGTGGCTCGTCGATTCCGTCGACGACGGCCTCAAGGTGATCTCGTACACTTCGAAGGTGCAGCCGACGGGCGGTGGGTCCGAGCTCAATTGGACCTATGAGAACCTGCAGCCGAACGAAGAGCAGGTCATCACCGTCACCGTGCAAGTCAAACAAGGTGTCTCAATCGGCACGGTAATCCCGAACTTCATCACCGCGGTCTTCACGAACAGCCAAGGGCAGATGATCGGCGCCGCGCAGTCAAACGCGGTCCTCGTGACCGTGGTCGAAGCGAACTCGCCGCTGCCGTTCTTTGGTGCGGTGGCCCTGGCCGCGGCGGGAGTCGGCCTCGGAGTCGTCGTCTACCGGAGACGCGGCTCGCGCATCGAGGAGGTCTTCCTCACCACGCGGGATGGGATCCTGATCGAGCATCTTGCCCGGGACCTCGTCCAGGACAAGGACCCCGACATCGTCAGCGGGATGCTCATGGGAATCCAACGGTTCGTCCGCGAAGCGTTCAAATTCGGGGAGGACCACGAGCTTCACCAGATGGAGTTCGGGGACCGCCACGTCGTGATCGAGCGCGGCGCAGCCATCGTCCTCGCCGCGGTGACCGCAGGCGGCGACCCGCGAAACGTTGGCACGAAGCTCAAGAAAGCCCTGGACCACATCGAATCGGAGTTCGGGGATGTCCTGGCGAAGTTCGACGGGAGCATGGATCAGATCGTCGGGGTGCAGGAGCGGCTCCGAGAACGGCTCTTGGGGTGACGACCACCGCGGATCTGAGCGGTGCGCCAAATTCTTCTAGGACGCGGGAAGCGCTTGACCGCATCGAGACGCGGTCACGGATGATGCTTGATGCCATACTGTAGGAACGCGAGGAGGATGAACACGGCGTCCTCTCCGCGCGGACTGAGGCGATACCGCACCTGCTCATCTTCCGCGATTCGTTCCACGAGTCCCTCCTCCTGCATCTGCCCCAGGCGACGGGACAACACCCGCGGCGTGAGCCCCGGATTGTTTCGAAGGATCTGCCCGAACCGATCCAACTGGAGGAATGCCATGTCTCGGAGGATCAGTAGGGTCCATTTTCGCCCGAGCCTTTTCACACTCTCACGGATCGGATCCGCTTGATACGCTAGGAGCGGTACGACTTCGCGGGTCTGTCCTTTGGCTTGGGTTCGTCGGGCCACTATCCTTCCAGTCCCTGGTCCATAGATATACTATCTATTGGATATCACTGTTCCCGAGAGGGAAGGGACGCATGACAAGGAAGCGAAAGGTCGCCGAGCCGCGGGCGGAACGAGTGCCCATGTTCACGGAGCTCGCGAGCACGGACCCCGCGACGACGCGGAGCTTCCTCGAGAAGGTGTTCGGCTGGAGCTTCGCATCGACCAAGATGCCGATGGGCGAGTACCTCAGCTATCGGACGCCGACCGGGGGACAAGGGGGCGTCCGACCGACCCGAGGAACCGAGGCTCCGACGAGCATGAGCTACGTTCGCGTGCCCGACCTCGACGCTGCGCTCCAGAAGATCCGGCGAGCGGGCGGCGACATTGTCCTGCCCCGTGTCGATGTGCCGGGGATGGGGAGCTTCTTCTGGTTCCGCATCCCCAGCGGACCGATGATGGCCTGCTGGCAGGACGCCCCGAGCCTCCCGGAGGAGGAATCCAGATGACGAACGCACGAGAAACGGTCAATGGCTTTCAGAAGGCGCTTGGAAAAGGAGACTTCGCGGGTGCGAGGAAGTATCTCGACGACCACCTTCGGTTCGTCGGCCCGTTCGAGACGTTCGACCGACCCGAGCCGTACCTCGAATCCCTGCAACGCCTCCATCACATCATCGTTCGAATCGAACCCAAGAAGATGTTCGCGGACGGCAACGACGTCTGCCTCCTGTACGACATGGTGACGAACACCCCCGCGGGGACGGCCTTCATCTCGGAGTGGCATCACGTGGAGGGGGACAAGATCACCGCGATTCGCGTCGTGTTCGATCCGAGGCCTTTCGCCGCGATGTTCAAGGGTTGAAGGATCATCCGGGGTCGGGGAATCACCGTGAGTTCGGACGAATCGCCGCACTTCACTTCAGCGTCCTTCCGATTCCTGAAGGACTTGGCGGCGAACAACAACCGCGAGTGGTTTGCGAAGAACAAGGGCCGCTACGAGGAGGTCGTGCAAGCTCCCGCCGTCCGCTTCGTGGCGGATGCGGGCCCCAAGCTGAAGGCCGTGAGTGAGCACCTGATCGCCGACGCGAGGCCCTTCGGCGGCTCCATCTCCCGGATCTACCGCGACGTCCGATTCTCGAAAGACAAGAGCCCGTTCCGAACCGAGGTCGGGATCCACTTTTCCTACCGCAGCGGCGGAGGTCGGATGCCGGGCCTTCCCGGATTCTTCTTGCATCTCGCGCCGGGGGAGACGGCCGCGCATTCGGGAGTCTGGCAGCCGGAGGCGCCAGCGGTCAAGAAAATCCGAGACACGATCGCGAACGATCCGGGAGCTTGGCGCAAAGCAATCGGGCACAAACTCCAAATCGAAGGCGAGAGCCTCGCCCGCGTGCCACCCGGCTATCCGCCCGACCATCCGTTCGCCATGGACCTTCGTCGGAAGGACTTCATCGCTTCCGTCCGATTCCCCGATGGGCAAGTCACATCTCCGAAATTCCTGGACACATTCATCGATGCGTGCAAGACAATGAATCCCCTGAACCAGTTCCTTGCGCGCGCGATCGGGATTCCGTGGTAAGTGCGCTAGCGGCCTATCGAACAACGCTTCCGGTGACTCAACGCGGACGACGCCGCAGCGCCCAGACCGCTAAGGACCCCAGCGTGGCCGAGGCCACGCCCGCGGCGACGAGCTGGAACGGCAGGGACGTCCACAGGGCCTGCGTCGGTGGAGACGATTGTGGCAGTGACCGCACTTCCACTGCCCAGGTGCGCTCGACGGAGGCGAGTCCGTCGCTGACGAGGACCTTCACGACATAAGTCCCCGCTGCGGCCGCGACGAAGGTGTATGCGGAACCGCCGCTTGTTGGGTCTCCGTTGACGCTCCAGAGATAGGAGAGCGCGTCACCGTCCGGGTCGTTCGCGACGACGGAGAAGGTCTTGGAGCCGGAGACGTTCAAGACGACCGATGTCTGTTCGGTGGAACTCATGATGACCGGCGGGCGGTTCGCGATGCTGATCGCCCTCGTCGTCTCATTGGCGACGCCAATGTCATCCGTCACTTGGAGCCGAGCCAGGAAGGCCCCTCGGCGGGCGTACGAATGCATCGTGGACACGCCTCCCGCGACGGATCCGTCGCCGAAGTCCCAGGCATACGACACGATCGTGCCATCCGAATCCCCGGAGGCCGATGCGTCGAAGTGGATCGGCTCTCCCGGAGCCGGATCCGATGGGGTCGCGACGAATCGGGCCGCGGGCGGATCGTCCGCCACCACTTCGAGGGTGGTCGCGTCCGCGGCCCCCTCTCGAAGCCCCGGCGTCGAAGGTCACGGACCCGCCGATTCGCACCGGGGAGGGGCTCGCGGTGAAGCTTGCCTGCGGCTTCTGGTTCGGCGGAGGAGGCGATGTACCGCAGACCACATTCGCGTTCGCCCAGTCCGCGTGATCGTAGACCGCGGAGTCGACCGAGAGGGCCTGCAGGCGCAGGCTCCGGCGGCCCGTGATGTCCACGTGAATCGTCTGCGCCGGCATCGCACCGGTCATGACGCCACTCTCGAACAGCTTCTGCCCGTCTCCCCACACCTGAAAGATCACGCTTCCGAGATCGCCGACCTCGTCGTCGACCCCGATGTCCGCGGAGAAGCTCGCGCACTTGGCGTCGGGACGGAACTCGAGGGCGGACGGCGCGTGGCCGCCGAGGCCCTTCCCATACATGACACCGTTGACCTGGATCGCCCTCCCGTCCCCGGCCCCGGAATCCCCATTGCTCCGGTCCCGCTCCACGGGCCCGAATTCATTCGCCATGTACGTCCAGGTCTGATCGCTGAGATATCCATTGGAGAGGGGCGCGTCCGTCCCGACGATCTGCAACAAGGCGAGGCCATGCGGTGGGACGATGACACTGTACCCATCGGTGAACGTGCCCAAGTCCGCCCGGGCCCACACGTCGCGGACCGTGGCCGCTCCCGCGGTCAGTCCGATCGAAGTCCAAGAGACGCGGATCGTGGACGCGGAGACGCCGCGGTTCAAGAGGCCCACTGCGCGCGCGCCGGTCGCGTCGAGAGGCTTGTACCACACCTGCAGATCGGTGCCGCTCGTGCCGGCGGGGATCGCCTGGAACCCGAGGGGGTCCTGGTCGATCGCGATGACCTCCGTGTGAGTCAGTATCGCCTTCGTGCTGTCGCTCATGTATCGAACATCGTTGCCCGCGATGAGCGGAGCGGACATGAGGGCCCACAGCCCGAAGTGCGTGGCGTATTCGAGGTCCGACATCCCGCCGTTCCCGACCTCGAGCATGTCCGGATCATTGTAGGTGCCCGGCGCGGTGGCGGCCGCATGCGGGGCGTTGCGATCGAAGATGTCGATCATGCCCTCCATCCAAGGCGGTTGGCCGGGAGGCGACGTCCAGTCGTCGCTGATGTCCTTGGAGATGCGCCACTGGTGCGCGGTCACAGGTCCCCAGGCCCAGGGGTCGTCGGTGGGCGCGTTGTCGCTCGCACTCAGCACGATGGGCCGGCCCGTCGCGACGATCGCATCGCGCCACCGGGCGTAGAGGTCCTTCAATACGTACCCGTCCGCGGAACATCGATCCGCTTTGATGTAGTCCACGCCCCAGGAGGCGAACGTGGCCACGTCCTGATACTCATGGTCCAGAGACCCGGGGCCGACGTCCGCGCACATGCGAGTGCCGATCGAAGCGTAGATGCCATACCGCAGGCCCCGCGAGTGGATGTAGTCCCCGAGGGCCCTCATGCCCGAAGGGAACGTCCGGGGATCGTTCGTTAGGTCGCCGGCCCCGTTGCGATAATTCGCGGCCCAGCAGGCGTCGAGCGTCAGGACATCGTACCCCGCGGCCTGGAGGCCGCTGCTCACCATCGCGTCCGCGATCTGCCGGATGAGGGTCTCATCGATCCCGCAGGCGAAATGGTTCCAGCTGTTCCACCCCATGGAGGGTTTCATCCACGCCGATTGGACCTGCGGGGACGGGCCGGTGGCGGAGGTCGGGCCCTCCGAGAGCCGCTCCACGAAGGTGAGGGCGCCTGCTCCAAGGATCGCGACGACAAGGACGGTCAGCGCGAACGTCCGACGGATGCCGTTGGCTCCCATCCAGACCGCGCGCACAGCGGGGTCTTGCGTCATCAAGCCTGCGGTACAAAAATCAGGAAGTCGTCCGCGCCAAGGGTCATCGGGGTCGTCGGGGTCGTTGCTTCGTCGAGATCGATCGGATGATCGTTCGACGGGGTTGCGTCGGATCGAACGGATGCGCGGCGTGTTTCAGCGCATGCTCCATCAGCGTTCGGACCGCGGGGGCGTCCAACATCGAGGGGCCCATGAGAGGGATGTGGCGGGCCGACCTCCCCGATCCTGTCAACAGGTGATCCGGATCCGGCAGGCGCGCGCCCCGGAGGAAGACGAGATTGATCCGACCGGGATAGATGGCGATCGAGAACACCGTGTCGGAGGACCGTTCGCTGGGTCCGAATCCAACCACGAGGGCGTTGTAGTTGTCGTAGACCAACTCCACCGCACCGGGAAGACGCGCGCGCATCTTGTCCAGGATGGCCCGAGCCGCGGCCGCCATCTCCGGCGTGTACTTGGCAAGCAAGTCCGTCAGCGGGTCCGAGGGGTCCGGGTCTTTCAACGCCGCTCGCCACGAAGGTATGCTCACCTCCCCGGATAAGGGAAATGACCTGATTGTCACGTGCGAGTCGCACAGACAACGGAATCCTCATGCGGCCGGTGCGGTATCCGCACCTGGTGAAGCGGAAGGAACGGCCGCCAAAGGATTCGCGTCCCAAGGAAAAGCGATTCCGCCATGGGGGACGCAAAGGCCGACGCGCCGCGAAGGCGCGGGCGGACGAGAAACGTCCTTAAGTTTCGCATCACGACTTTATCCGAGGGAAGAATTCTTGGTAACGCCGAAGGCCGCCAGGTCCGCCATGTCCTTTGACTACGATTTCCGGATGCGCATCGGGGCACCTCGGCCGACCGTGTTCGAGCGGCTCCTGCGGATCGAGCACCTCTCGAGGTGGTTCTGCGGCTGGTCGCGGATCGAGCCGAAAGTCGGCGGGGCCTTCAAGTTCGGCGGCGAGACGTGCCTCGTCCTCCCGGAGGGCCGGGGATGGGAGACGAAGATCGATGAGGGCGAGGTCCTCCGCCGGTTCGCCTTCACCTGGCCCATCCGCGGTTCGAACACCCGTGTGGCCTACGACCTAGCCGATGCGCCGGGAGATGCCACCCTTCTCCGCACGACGCACGGAGGAATGCCGATTCAGACCACCACGTGCGGCACGATCCAGGATGCGTGGAGGATGTGCCTCGGGAATCTGAAATCGATCGCGGAAGGCCGCGGCGACAGCATCCGACCCGACCACGCTCCTGTGACTCCGGGAGAACTCCGGCTCTCCGTCCTCATCGAAGCGCCGCGGGCGAAAGTGTTTGCGGCGTTCGAGGATCCGGCGGCCGTGGTCCACTGGTCCTCGGGCGGGGTGCCGGACGGACCGGTTCAGGTCGAGCCGAGGAAAGGCGGGACGTTCTCTCTTGATCGGGGGGAAGTCGCGAATCAGGTCCAAGAATGGAAGCAGGGGGAGCGAATCGTCCTGCATGCGACTCGTCAACCGGACCAGAGCATCGTTTTCGACTTCGAGGAGAAAGCGAGCGGGACCGCGATCTACTTCGCCGCGAAGGGCTTCGATAGCCATCCCGAGAGCGTATTGCGATGGCGGGGGCGGTGGTCCGATCGTCTTGTTTGCCTGAAGAACTTCGTCGAGAGCGGATCCTCCGGGTTTCTCAACGCGTACCGGGACCAGATGAAGGAAGCCTAATTCCGCAGCCTCGCACGGTCCGCAATTTCTGAGGAGGATCCTCGCGGCGCCGCGGGCCGACAAGAGGCGGGCCAGCGGTCAAGCCTTCTTCCGATCCGGGTCGAAGAACGGTCGCTCGACGACAGTCGCGGGGATCCGGTGACGCTCCCACTCGACCGCGATGTCGATGTCCACCCGTGTGCCCGGCCTCGCGTACGGCGCGGCCACCGTCGCGATCGCGATATACTTCTTCAGGAGGGGCGACCAGACTCCGCTCGTGGCCCAGCCCACCTGTCGGTATCGGACGTACAGGGGGACCTTCGACCGCCACGGCCTCGCGGGCGGTTGCGGTGGCAGGCCCATGTCCATGTAGTACCGCTCGATCTTGCGCCAGTCGATCACCAGGCCGACCGTGCGGCGGGAGGGGCCGTGACGCTTCTCGTCTCGGAGGGCATTCCTCCCGATGAAGGGGCCTTTCTCGAGGGCCACGGCCCAATCGAGGCTCAGCTCGAAGGGCGAGTACCGCTGCGCGTCGATCACGGCCTTCCGCGCGGGCACATATTCGACCTCCGCCAAGATGAGGCCCGCCTCGATGCGCGCGGTGTCGAGGGCGAGCATCCCCGCAGGCGTAATGTCGTGTCCCCTTCCCTTGTCCATGAGGGCATCCCAAAGGGCCTCCGCCTGCTCCCGCTCCACCCAGATCTCGTAGCCCAGGTCTCCCGTGTATCCCGTCCGGGAGATTTGGACCGGGATGCCCGCGAAGGTCGTGTTCACGAATCGGAAGTATCGGAGTTTCTGGACGGCTCCGTCGGCACCTTCCCCGAGGATGGCGCGGGAGGAGGGACCTTGCAGCGCGAGGGCGCCGATGTCCTCCGACACATCCCGCACTTCGGCGTCGAGGCCCATCCCGGCGTCCTGGAGCCACTTCAAGTTCGGTTCCGCGGAGGTCATGCGGAACGTGCCGTCGCCGAAGTTCCACAGGGTTCCGTCATCCACGGTCTTGCCGCGCTCGTCGCACCACGGGGTGTAGTAGATGTGGCCCTTCGCGAGCTTTCTCGCATCCCGCGTGACGACCTTGTTCACCAGAGACTGGGCATCCTTGCCGCGAATCGAATACTTGTACAGAGGCGACACGTCGAGGAGGCCCGCGGAATGCCGGATCGCGTAGTACTCCATCTCCGGAACGAGGGAGTACGAGGACGCCGCAAGATAGCCCGACCACCCACGCCAATCCCACGTCTCGCACAGCGCGGACGTGCGGGAATGAAACGGCGAACCGCGTCGCACGAGGCTTCCTCGCGGCCGCACCGCGAAGACGCAATTTAATGCTAATGGAGACGCGAGCGTGTGCAATTCGAGGAGGTACCCCGCTCCACGGTCCTCTGCTGAGATCTCGGCACGGACAGATTCGGTCCATTTTCGCTACGACAATTTTGACCGCGATTATGGCGACCAAAAGAGTCATATATATTGCGCAATAACAAATAATAGTAGAAAGGTGGATGATTGGAAATCCGCGTGATTCATGCGGTAAAAATAGTTACGTACATTACTTATCTCATGATTCATCGAAAATGGTTATCTCGCGGCTAGTCGCCAAATCGATGCTATTATAACCCCAAAACACCTCCGTTTTTTCCTTCAAGAGAGGAACAAAAATGTTGGCAGAATACGGGGCTGTGGTTGTGCGCGAGAGGTACACGTTGGGCTATGGCGAAGAGATCGCCAGGTACCTGAGGTGGGAGTACGGTGAAGGGACCGGCGTGGGATTCCTGAGCGGTTTGGCAGCGAGACCGAGGCCATACCTGTCGGGACGTGGGTTCCGATTCAGCGATCAACTGGTACGATTCTCGGCTTCGATCAAGGCGCGGGTAGCCGCCAAGCTGATCGATGGCTGGGTGCGGGAACTGACCCTACTGGTCCAATGGAAACGAGGCGAGCTGGGCACGTGGGAGCTGGTCGATCGACTCGAAGAATTGCAACGGCGGACCAGGGGCCCGGCGCCAGCCTGAACCTGTGATCTCACGGGAGCCCGCGGGGAACTGATTTAACCCTTCTCTGGTTAACCCTCGCGGGCCGGCGCGTCCTCGGTCAGCCGACGCGAGGCCTCAGGAGATCCCGCCTCTGGCCGTCCAGTACCACGCAGTCGTAATCGGCGGAGGCCACAACGGCCTCACGGCTGCGGCATATCTAGCCCGCGCCGGAAAACGGGTGCTGGTCCTCGAGCGGAGGCACGTCCTCGGGGGCGCCGCCGTCACGGAGGAAGTGTTCCCCGGGTTCAAGTTCTCGGTCTGCTCCTACGTCTGCAGCCTCCTCCGCCCTCAAGTGATCCGGGACCTCGACCTGCCGTCCCATGGTTTCGAAGTGATCCCGCAGGAATCGACCTTCATGCCCCTTCCCGACGGGCGGTACCTCTTCCGCCACGGGAGCGAGGAGGACACGTACCAGGCGATCGCGAAGTTCTCCTCGCGAGACGCCGAGGCGTATCCGCGGTTCGGGCGGCTCATGGGCCGACTCGCGAAGTTCCTCGCCCCGACTTTGACGATGACCCCGCCTGACGTCGGCTCGTTGAACCCCGCGGAACTGCGGAAGCTCCTGGCCCTGAACAAGCAGGCCAAGACACTCTCCGAGGACGAATTGTACACGTTCGCGCGGCTCATGACGATGAGTGCCGCGGACTACCTGGACGAATGGTTCGAGACGGACGCCCTGAAGGCGGGCCTGTGCTCGAGCGGCATCATCGGCACGCTCCTCGGCCCCCGCTCCCCCGGGACCGCGTACGTGCTCATGCACCACTACATGGGGGAGATCGACGGCGCGTATCGCGCCTGGGGGTACGTCCGCGGCGGCATGGGGATGGTGAGCGAATCGATCGCCCGCGCGGCCAGGGCCTTCGGGGCCGAGATCCGCGTGAATGCCGAGGTGCGACGGATCCTCGTGAAGGACGGTCGTGCGGTCGGGGTCGAGCTGGCGGATGGCGAGGTGATCCACACGCGAGTCATCGCCTCCGGAGCGGATCCGAAGCGGACGTTCCTCACGTTCCTGGATCGATCTGAGCTCCCGGCGGACTTCGTCCGCGGCATCGAGAACTTCAAGATCGAAGGGTCCTCCGGCAAAGTGAACTTCGCCCTGAAGGAAGCGCCGAGCTTCTCCGCCCTCCCCGGGAACGGGCCGCACCTCCAAGGCGCGATCTCGATCGGGCCGAGCGTCGACTACATCGAGAGGGCGTACGACGACGCGAAGTACGGAGATTTCTCCCGCCGGCCCTTCGTCGACATGTGCGTCCCGACGACCCTCGATCCGACCCTCGCTCCTCCGGGGGCGCACATCTTGTCCTGCTTCGTGCAGTACGCTCCGTACACGCTCCGGAACGGCACGTGGCCCGAGAGGCGCGAGGCGTTCGGCGAGACGGTCACGGACACGATCGAGGAATACGTCCCGAACCTCCGGGACATCATCCGGCATCGACAGGTCCTGAGTCCCTGGGATCTGGAACAGATGATCGGACTCACGGGAGGCAATATCTTCCACGGCGAGTTGACGCCGAACCAGCTGTTCTTCCTCCGGCCGACGCCCGGGTGGGCCCAGTATCGGACCCCGATCAAGGGACTCTACCTGTGCGGCTCCGGAGCCCATCCTGGAGGCGGCGTGATGGGCGCGCCCGGCCTGAACGCCGCGCGGGAGATCTTGAAGGACATGGCCCTCCGGCGGGTGTGAGCCCTGCCCGGTTCCTTCGACGTCGCGATCGTGGGAGGAGGCCACAACGGCCTCGTGGCCGCGGCGTACCTCGCCCGGGCCGGCCGCCGGGTGATCGTCCTCGAGCGACGTCCGGTTCCCGGAGGCGCGGTCGCGACGGAGGAAATCGTCCCCGGATTTCGGGCATCGACCGGCGCGGACGTGTGCGGTCTGCTCCGCCCCGAGATCATGGAGGATTTGGATCTCTCCACGCGAGGGGTCCAGTTCCTGCCCATCGACCCGGAGGTGCTGACCCTGGGGGGCAGCTTCCGTCTCCGGATCTGGAGGGACGTCGGCAAGACGCAGTCCGAACTCGCGACGAAATCCCCGCGGGATGCGGAGGCCTATCCGCGATTCGTCGCGCTGTTGCGGCGCTTCGCCGCCGCGATCGAGCCGCTCCTGACGATGACGCCGCCGAACGTCGCGAATCCGAGCCTGGCGGACCAGATGGGACTCCTGCGTCGCGCGCTCGCGGTCCGGCGCCTGGGGAAGGACACGATGCAACAATTCCTGCGGGTGCCTCCCATGCCCGTCCGGGACTTCCTGAACGAGTGGTTCGAGACGGACCTGCTGAAGGCATCCCTCGCGGTCGACGCCCTCCTCGGGACGTTTCAGGGACCGTGGTCCCCTGGCACGGCCTTCGGCCTGATC
>VBMR01000244.1 GCA_005878325.1 Methanobacteriota archaeon
GGGCGCCGCGATTGCGAGGAACATGAAGAAGACCAGGATGACCAGACCGACCATCGCGGTCGGATTGTGGAACACCTGGCGGGAGAGGTCGAACAACCGGCGGCTGAGCACGGTCGCCCGGGCTCGGAAGGGCGAGATGCCTCGGCCGAATTTCACGGTCTGCGTCGTCCCCACGTGACCACCTACGAAATCTTGATCCGCGGATCGAGCCACAGGAGCAGAAAGTCCGACAGAAGGTTGGCGATGACGACGGCAACGCCTCCGATCACGATGATGAATTGGAGGAGCGGATAGTCGAGGGCCCCGATGGCCTCGATCGTGCGGAACCCGATCCCTTGGTAGTGGAAGATGATCTCCACCTGGTACGCCCCGCCGAGGATGAAGGCGACGTCGAGCGCGATGAGGGATACCATGGGGGGCATTCCGTTCGGCAGGATGTGACGGCGAAGGACCTGGAACGGGCTGAGGCCTTTCGCGCGTGCGGTCGTGACGAAGTCATCCGTCATCACGTCGATGAGGGAGTTCCGCATGACAAGGGAGATGCCCGCGAGGGTGCCCAGCGAGAGGGTGAGAGCTGGGAGCAGGAGATGGACGAGCGCATCCGCGACATGGACGACGTCCCAATTCCAGGGGATCAGGCGATCATCGAAGTAGCCGGAGGTCGGGAGGGTCGGCCACCAGGGTGCGACGCCTTGAATGAACGAGTTTTTTTGGAAGGCGCTCTGAAGGACCAGCCCGAGCCAGAAGATGGGCATGCCGTAGAGGAAAATCCCAAAGCCCGTGGACAGGAGGTCGAACGGTTTTCCCCGCCGAACGGCGGCGTACGATCCGATTGCGATTCCGATGAGGACCGTGATGATGGTCGAGGTACCCACAAGCAGGAGCGTCCAACCGAGGTCGCGAAAGAGAATCTCCACGACGGGCCGCCGGTACTGGTAGGAGATTCCCCAATCGAGCGTGAACAGCTTCTGGAGGTAGATCACGAACTGTTCCCACGGGGGACGATCGAGGCCGAAGAACGAGATCACATACCCTCGGAGGGCCCGGAACTTCGGATCGCGCGGCACGATCGAGAGGGAGGGGTCGCCCGGCATCAGCCGAATGAGGAGGTAGTTTAGGCAGACGATCCCGAAGATCGTGATCCCCGCATTCACGAGACGGCGGGCGACGATCCTCAGGAGCTTGCTCGTCGGACTCCACTCTCCGGTGCGCGCGGGCCTAGAGCCACGTTGCCGCCTCGGGCCTGCGGCCGGTCATTGTCGGCGGTTCCTCACGCGACTCCTCCGCCGCCAGGAGACGGATTGGTCAGACTTCGCCGCCGCCCGCTCGAGAAGGACGGTCCCGATCACGACACCAATGAGCCATGGAACGACGAACAGGACGGTTCCGGCCGGAGACGAGGTCGCGATTCCGACATTCGCCGGGACCGACTGATGGGATTGCATGGCGGATACCGTGGCCGAGCCGATCCGGACGACCGCGGATGCACAGACGGGCCATTCCGCGTCCTTTACCCGCACCTTGACCGCGTAGTTGCCGGTCGCCGTGTAGGTATGCGTAACCGAGCTCGTCGACGTGGTCTGTGTGGCGCTCCCGTCGCCGAAGTCCCATGTGTAGCTCAAGGTCGCGTCGTTCGCGTCCGAGGCCGTCACACTCAGGGTCGTGGCCGTTCCGACACTGCCGCTCGCATCCGAGAAGGAGTCGATGGTCGGCGCCGGGTTGTCCGGCGGCGAGATGCGGAACCAGAGGGACGGGTTGTCGCTGTCCGGGACCAAGCCCCGCTGTTGGGCCCAGTCGCCCCAGTTCGTCCAGCCGTATCCGTATCCTCGCGAACTCGTCACGGCGTCTGTCGCTCGTGTCGGGGATGGAGTCCGTGATCTGCACCGAAAGCACATCGGTCGAGGGGTCCGAGATCGGACTGAATACCCAGTCCCAGATCCACATGTCGAAGTCGGCCGCCTTCCAGGCATTGTTCATGGCGTCGAGGGACTTCACCTCGTAGCCGGGGACGGTCCGGTTGGCGGAGTCGAGGGTCTGGATTCCGCTCTGCGCGAGCCATCGGGTGATGTTCGCGGCCGCGACCGCAAACTCAGGGTGCGAATCGGGCATGTAGAAATGGAACTGCAACGGGTCCGTGGGGCCCACCCGGTAGAGAGGGGTCGTGGTGGGGGTCGCTGGCGCCCCGGTGGACGTGTAGTTCCATCCCGCATCGTTGAGCAGTTTTCGAGCCGCTGCGGTGTCGAACGGGAAGCGATCGGCGGATGGAATCGAATAGTGCCAGGTGTTGCTTGCGGGCACGAGCGTGTCCGCCACCGTCCCCAGGCCGAGCAAGGCGTACCTCACGATCGCGGCTTTGTCGATGCTCATGGCGACCGCTTTTCGCACGGTCGCGTTGAGGAGCAGCGGGTTGTTGAACCCGGTCTGATAGTCCGTGAACTGGGCGCGGATGGCCGGAGTGATTTGGTTCAAGACGATTTCACCTACAAACCCTCCCTCGACCGCGTACTTCTGGAGGGTCTGCCCCTGACCGGGACTGAGTCCGCTCTGGAACACCGAGGTGGGGATGCTGTAAATCACGTCGAGGTTGTCGGAACCAGATGTGAAACTGTCCGCCAGTTGGCCGCCGGTGTTGAAGTAGAGGAAGCGGATTTCGTCGGGCCTGACGACGCTGCAATACTGAGCCTCCGCGTAGTAGTTCGGGTTCTTGCGGAGGATGATCGGACCGCTTGCCAGATTGCTGTTCGTATCATAGTATAACGCGCCCGAACCCACCGGGACGGGCGGCGCATTCGTGACCGGGTCTGCGATGCTCTCCCACAAGTACTTCGGGAAAATCGGGACCGCTCCCAGGGTGGAATCCATGGCGGCGTATGGCTCTGTCGTGACGATTCGAACCGTGTAGGCATCGATTCTTGTCACGCTTGCGATTGCGGTCACGTAGCCGCTCAAACCGCTCGTGTCATTTTGGATCAGCATGTTGTACGAGAAGACGACGTCGTCCGCGGTGACAGGATGGCTTCGGTCCGTAGGCTTCGACGGATCCGTGAAGAATGCATTCTGGACCAGGTGGAACGTCCATGTGACGTTGTCGGCTGCGATCTCCCAGGCATAGGCGAGGTCGCCGACGACGTTATACGAGGCATCGCGGGTGACCAGGGTGCTATAGACGTTGTACACGACGATGAATTCGAGCACCAGCGTAATGTCATTCGGGTTGAGGGTCGCGGCATCTTGGCCCGTCACACCAATTCGAAGAGAACGGGTGATTGGGGGTCCCTTCGAGGTCAGCAGGATGTAGGCCGTTCCCGCGACCACCGCGATCAAGATTACAGCGATGAGGAGAAGCGCGATCAATCGCCGTTGTTTCCGTTGTTTCCCGGGCTCACTCGGAGGCTCCATCGGAGCCGTCGGCGCCGTCTCTGCCATGGTTGATCCACCCTCCCGTCACGCAGCCGGGAAGGTCATCCCGTGCTACGAAGTGACGGGATTTCCCTGACCATATATAAGGACTCCCGGACAGATGGGTCGACGCTCGTTTCACGGGGACGGGCCGAGGCCCCGATTAGCTAGCGTATTCGGATTGGCTCTGCTCCCGCATGAATTGAGGGAGGTAGTAGTATCCGCCCGCGGACTTGCCGGACATTCCGGACATTTTCCATCCGCCGAACGGTTGCACCCCGACGACGGCGCCCGTCGTCGCACCGGCCGCGCGATTCGCGTACAGGACGCCCGCCTCGACGTCGGAGAAGAATTGGCGAATCTCGGCGGGTTCGCGGGAGAAGATTCCCGCGGTCAGCCCGTAGTCCACGTCGTTCGCGACCTCGATCGCATCCTCCAATCCGTCGACCTCGATTACTGAGAGGATCGGGACGAACAGCTCTTCCTTGTTAATCCGGTGGTCTTTCGGCAATCCGTCGACGATCGTCGGCTCGACGAAATGTCCGACCTTCGGACCGGTCTTTCCGCCGAATACGATTTTTCCGTTCGAACGACGAATCTCGGCAATCGCCTTTTCGTAGGTGACGACC
>VBMR01000245.1:0-2200 GCA_005878325.1 Methanobacteriota archaeon
TACTCCTCCGCGAGATGGGGCGCGTTCCGTCGTTGCCACCAGGTCGGCCGGTCGAGGCTCCCCAAGCTGCCGACGACCCGCACCGAGTCCCCTCCCGCACCCCAGGTCGCCGCCTCGTCCTGGAGGAAACGCACGCGGAACGCGTCCGCGTAGCGGGCGACATAGGTCGGATGGTCCTGCGCGTACTCGTTGTTCCCGAAGACGGCAGCGATGGGCGCGTCGACGCGGTCGCGGATGGCGCGTAGGACCGCGCCGTACGCGTCGACGTCGTTCCGCTCCGTCGTGTCGCCCGCGAGGAGGAACAGATCCACCGGTCCCAGCCGGTCCAGGTCGGAGGCGAGCGCCGAAAGGTTCTCCCGCCCGTGGACGTCCCCGACCGCCGCGATGCGCACGGGCCTTCAACCCTCCGTGCGTCGATGAACCTTTCCGGAGGGTCAAAACTCGCGGATCCAGGCCTGACCTGTCCCGAGGTCGACGATTGGTAGGCGCGCGGGGGACGGCTCGATGTTCCGCATCTTCTGGTACGGGGTCTGCGCCTGCCAGGTCGAGGCGCTCACGAGCACCACGCCACGGTACTGGTCCATGCCGGCCGCGTGCACGTGGCCCGTGACGAAGATGTCCGGGACCTCCTCGATGATGAGGTGGTCCTCCGCCTCCGGAGCGATCGGCGTCTTCCCGCCGTAGATGGGCGCCAGGTGGCGCATCCGGAGCATCGCCTTCATCGCGTCGAGGGGCCGTTGGTAGCTCATCCCCGGGATCGAGGAGACGAGGTCGTCCATGCTGCGGCCATGGTACGCGAGGATGCGGACGCCCTCGAGGCTCAGGAGGCACGGGTTGCCCGCGAAGACCACGTGGGAGTCGAACAGCTTCTGGATCGAGGCGGGGAACGTCGGCTGGGGTTCCGCGGGCCGGACCGCATCGTGGTTCCCGGGAAGCAAGATCACCCGGAGGCGGTCTGGGAGGGCGGCGATCATCCGCGCGAGGGCCTCGTACTGTCCATAGATGTCGTCGATCGCGAGTTCCTCATCCTGCCTCGGATACACGCCGATCCCATCGACGACGTCGCCGCTCACGACCAGGTAGCGGATCGATCGCGCCGTGTCGTCGGAGCCACCGAGCCAGGCGGACATCTTCGACCACCGGTCCTCGAGGAACGTCCGGCTCCCGACGTGGACGTCGGAGAGGAATGCGACGCGCGCGTGCCCGTTCGCCCCGCCGAAAGCCTTCGGGTTCGGGATGTCGGGTCGCACGAGCGAGGTCGCGATCACGAGGCCCTTGCCGTTCACGGTCCCCACGACACCGATGACCTCGTCTTGCACGACGGCCTCCGCGGCCAGGGACGAATCGGCGGGGAGGAGGACTGGGACCCGGTCCGAGTCGTCCTCGAGTTCGAGGATCCGATGGCCGTTTTTCGTCGTCCGTACATCGGCGACCATGCCGATCATCCTCACTTCCCTCGTGGATCGGCGGGCCTTCGAGATGTCTTGGGAGCCGGCCAGCTCCCGGCGCCGCCGGAGCATGCCTCCGAGGACCGCAAACCGATGGCGGAAATACCGGGTGAAGTCCTCCAGCGTGCCCTCGCATGTGGACCGCCCCGTGATGTCCCGTAAGATTCGGACGTCCGGATCGTTATCGGCGGCGCGGTCCCCCTGGCGGCGGAAGGACGCGGGCATGGCGGGGGCCGAGGTCGGCGGTTGGGGTCCGGGACGACTGGGCCTTCCGCCGGCGGTCCGCCCGATTTCCGCGGCGGCTACGATGTCCTCCAGCCGCACGAGGAACGGGGTCTCGGCGCAGGAATCCAGGAAGCCCTCAACCTTCGCGATCGGGTCCCGCTGGGACAGGAGGAACTCGATGGCCGCCGGCTCGAGGAGCGTGCCGTGTCGGCTCACGAACGCCAAAAGCTCCTCACGCATGCGGGAGGCCCCCACGCTGGCAGGCGGACAAATACCCTTCGCCGGCTTCCACCGGATTCGCGAGAAAATTCAAGGCGGCGGGGCGAATCCGGTCGGATGCTCCAGGTCCGCGTGGAGACGCCGTGCCACCCGACGGAAGACCCGGACAAGGTGGTCGCTGCCCTACGGACCCTCTTCCCCGATCTCCAGGTCGACCGGAGGCCGGAGGCGATGGTAGGGACAACCTCGCGGCTCGATCGCCTCCGCGAGCGGATCCGAGACCAGAGGATCCGGGACACGGCGCGGCG
>VBMR01000245.1:2208-4057 GCA_005878325.1 Methanobacteriota archaeon
CACGGTGGACGGGCCGCGCTAGGCTGTCCGGCCGCATCGCGGGCCGGTTCACCTGCACCCGATGCGGCCGGACAGCCTAGCGCACGACGGACATTGGAACCGGACCGGGGGATAGCCATACGGCGGGGGCGCATACGAGGGGGCATAGTCCCGCGGGATCCGTCCCGGATCCCGGATCGCGTTCGGCGCCGCCTGGAAGGACGGAGCCGCCGACCAAGTGCCGAAGGCCGGATCGGGGCTCGCGGGTCGCGGGGTCGGAAGCGGCCCCGGCGCTCGGGCCGGATCCAGGGCGGGAGGCGGGGTCCCCAGGGGAGCGAGGGGCCTCGACGCCGGTCGCACACGCCGGGGCGGGCGGAATTGTCCGATGAGGACCGTCAGGTGGCGGACCGCGTCGATCGAATACCAGGCGAAGAACCCGGCCCCCGCGATCACGAGGCCGATGAAGAGGAGGGAGATGAACAGTTCGAGCGCCTGACCGCCGATCCCTTCGTAAAAGAGCGCGAGGGCGTAGTCGTTCACGAAGTGCGCGAGGATCGCGGCACCGACGCCGTGCCGGAGGAAGAGGTACCCGAACCCGAGCCCTGCGACAAAGGTCGGCACGGACTTCCACCAGCCCCAGCCGGGCACGTGCGCGAGGCCGAAAATTGCGGCACTCCCGAAGAGGAGCACCCACGCGGCGACATGCGCCTCCTTCGGCGAATCGCGCCGGAGGACGCCCCCGAACAGGTACCGCCAGGCTCCCGCGAGGTGCCGGCCCGCGGAACCCGGGAGACGGCCCGCGGTCCCGCGGTTCACCTCCAGGAAGCGGAAGGCCACGGACGCCAGGGCCATGGGGGCGCCGATCAGGAGCAGGCGGAAGATGAGCTCCTCGTACACGCCCGCGTTCGCGAGGTCGAAGAGGAGGGACCAGGCGTTCCGGGAGTCGATGTTGATCGGCGTCGTTGGCTCGATTCCGATGAGGGGGATGAAGAGGATGACGGCGAACTGAAAGAACGTGACCGCCATCCAGACTTGGGCGACCGCGATCCAGGTGCTTCGGGCGCGAAGGCGGGTCCCGATCGCCTCGATGGGCGCGCGGAAGGCGTTCCACGTCTCCCTCCGTTCCCGGAAGACATAGTAGCCGCCGATCAGGAAGATCGTCGCCACAATGAGGCCGTAATAAGAGAGGAAGAGGGCCTTGTCCTGGGACGCGAAGACCCGGACCGGAAACGGGGCGGGAAGATAGAAGACGATCCCTGCGTCGGTGGCCCACGAGAGGCGGACATTGTCCAGGCCGACCTCCACCGGCCCCGAGGTCGCGTTCGCCACGAAGGCGACCTTGAGGTAATACAATCCGGCGTCAATCACCCGCGTGTCGTTCCGGAATGGGCCGAAGGAACTCCACGATGTCGGACCCGTGAAAGGGACGGCCGCGATGGCCGTGTTCGAGTCGGGATTGGAGGGGGAGCTATCGATTGTCACGAAGAGATACCCTTCGACCAGGCCGCCTACGACCTCGATGTCAAGGCGCACGGCGGTCGTGAACGGAGTCTTGCCCTCCACACGGAACGGCTGGATCCAATATCCCTGGGATCCGGAGGCGAAGAGGGCCATCTTCAGGTAGCCGTCCGGATGGCCCCCTGTGCTTTCGTAGGTCAGAGCGGAACTGGTTCCCCACGAGTTCCCGGTCCAATTCCGTTGGTCGACATCAAGGCCCGCGTTCGCAGTCTGGCCGGACCGGATTTCCTGGATGCCGGGCACCACCAGGGTCGGGCTCACCGCCAACCCGGCGAAGTCCGTGGCCGCGAAGACCAGGAAGGCGACCATCGCAAGCGTCCAGAGAATCGAGAGCACGGAGCGGCCTCCGGAG
>VBMR01000157.1 GCA_005878325.1 Methanobacteriota archaeon
CGCGCGTGCCGCTACAAAAATATTCCGTTTGCGTTAAATAGTACGTACGCGTTCCGACGGCCGGACGAGAGGGGCAATGAGGCGCCTCGGCGTGGTCGAGAATATCGCCCACGACGGCACGGTCCTCATCCGCTCGGAATTCGCCCCTCCGCGAGGCGCCGACGTACGGGACAAGCGGAATCGGCCTCTAGGACGGGTGGTCAAGGTGTTCGGACCGGTCCGGGAGCCCTTCGCCGCGGTCCGGTCGCTCGGACCCGCCTCCCTGTCCTTGATCGGAACCGACGTGTTTGTCGCTGAGGGAAATCATGCCAACCAAGAAGATCGAAGAGGCCGAAGAAGTCACTAGATGCCCGGAGTGCAACTCCGGCCACCTTTCGTTCGACTATGAGCGCGGCGAGCTCATCTGCGAGGAGTGCGGCCTCGTGCTGAACGACCAGATGATCGACCAGGGGCCGGAGTGGCGCGCCTTCGATGTCGAGCAGGGCGAGAAGCGCGCGCGGACCGGGGCGCCGATGACGTATACGATCCACGATAAAGGGCTCTCCACGACGATCGGGTGGAAGAACAAGGACTCCTACGGGAAGTCGATCCCGACTCGGAATCGGGCCCAGCTGTACCGCCTGCGAAAGTGGCAACGCCGGATCCGCGTGAGCAACGCGACGGAGCGGAACCTGGCCTTCGCGCTGAGCGAGCTGGACCGGATGGCGAGCGGCATGGGCCTCCCCCGAAACGTCCGCGAAACGGCGGCAATGATTTACCGCAAGGCGGTGAACAAGAACCTGATCCGCGGGCGCTCCATCGAAGGCGTGGTCGCGGCGTCCCTGTACGCGGCGTGTCGCCAGTGCAACGTGCCGCGGACCCTCGACGAGATCGCGAACTCCTCTCGGGTCGGGCGCAAGGAGATCGGGCGCACGTATCGGTTCATGACCCGCGAGCTCAAGTTGAAGCTCATGCCGACGAAGCCGCAGGACTACGTGTCGCGGTTCTGTTCGGAACTCAAATTGAGCGGCGAGGTCCAGTCCCGCGCCGTCGAGATCCTGAAGGACGCCCAGGACAAGGAACTCACCTCGGGGCGTGGGCCCACGGGGGTCGCCGCGGCCGCGATCTACATCGCCTCGATCCTGTCCAACGAGCGGCGCACCCAGCGCGAGGTGGCCGACGTCGCCGGCGTGACGGAAGTGACGATCCGGAACCGGTACAAGGAACTCACGGAGAAGCTCGGGATCAAGGTCGAGCTGTAACCTTTTCCGGAGGACGCGGCCCTACTCCACGAACCGAAGGACGAAGGCCCCGAGAATCCATCCGACGATTCCCGAGAGCGCATAGGTGACCGCGAACGCAGGGAACGCGTACGGGGCCACGACGACGAATGCGAGGGCGAAGGCGGTCGCGGATAGCCAGAACGGCCATAGATTCGCCGTCAAGTGCGGCCGAAGCCGGAACGCCGTCCGCAGGAACAGGAAGGACGCCCCAAAGGCCATCGCAAATTGCTCGCTGAGGCCCGCGATCACCGGAGGGTTCGCCCCGGCGAGCAGATGACCCAGGTTGAAGGTGCCCAGGCCCGCGAGGCCGAGGAAGGCCACGGCGAGGACGATGCGAAGGCTCGACCACGTCCGCTCGGCCTCAAACCGCTCACGGATCCCGCGGTACAGGAGCCCGGGAGACGACAGCCGCAGGATGACGGTCACCACCGCAACCGGCAGGAAGACGGCCCCGTTCGAGGAGGCGGACCCGATGACGACGGTCGCGGCCGCCCCCAGCCCGATCAGGCCTCCGACGGCGATGAGGATGGCGCGTCGGCCCGCCGCGATGTCGGAGAGATGGCGGAACAGGGGGACGAAGAGGAGGACTACGGAACCGAGGCCGAGGAGGGCGGCGAACGCGTAGGCGAAAGGGGCCTCGGCCGCGGCGGACATCGCCGGGGGCAAAGGGTCCTCCCCAAAAGCCCTTCCGAGTCCATTTCATCGGGTGAGACTGACGCGGACGCGACGTACCTCTGAGTAGAGGTATGTTTTCGGAGGAGCGCCGCGAACGATCATCGGCCCTACGGGAGGCGCAGGCTCCCTCGAATCAGGGGGACGGTTTGGCCTCCCACACGGATTCCCTTGGGCTTGCCGTCTTCCGTCTCCACGCTGACTTCGATGCGGCTCGCGTGGTGGATCTCCATGCCCTGTTCCACGATGAACGTCGGCGCGGGCAGCTTGCCCTTCGCCGCGAGGTAGGCCCCGCAGGCCCCCGCCGCGCTCCCGGTCGCGGGATCCTCAATCCCTCGCTCGGGGACAAAACCCCGCGCATGCACGGCGGCATCCGGGGCGATGGCTTCGAGGGAGAATGCGTAGCACACGAGATGTTCGCCGAACTTCGATAGGACCTTCCGCAACGCCCGTGCGTCGGGATCGAGCCGCTTCACAACATCGAGGGAACGGAGCGGTACCTGGAGGGACGGGATGCCGGTCGCGGCGACCTGAGGGACGAGGCCGTTTGGACCGATGTCCCTCACCCGGACCCCGAGGGCCTTCGCGAGGGCCTCGACGCTTTTGACCTCCGCACCGAGGACGGGCTCGCCCTGGGTCATGATGACTTTCTTCACCTGACCTCCCTCGCAAATCAGTTCGAGGGGCAGGACTCCGATCTCGAGCTCCTGATAGATGATCGAGGACCCGTCGGGATGCGGGACGAGCCCTTCGAGGGCCGCGACGTATGCCGTCCCGATCGAGGGATGACCCGCGAAGGGGATCTCCCCTTCCGGGGTGAAGATCCGGTTCCGGTAGTTGGCCGACGGGTTGCTCGGAGGGAAGACGAACGTCGTCTCGGAGAGGTTCATCTCCCGAGCGATCCCGAGCATTTCCGCGGGGGAGAGGCCTGCGCCGCGATGGATCACCGCGAGCGGATTGCCGGTGAGCGGCGTGTCGGTGAACACGTCGACCCGCCAGAAATCGAAGAACCGTTCCGCCATCGCCGGACCTTTCCTCGCACGGATGGCGGACCCCGTTCTTAATGATGGCCCGACAGGTTTTTGCGGCCTCTCTCCTTGCGCAGGATGGGGAGTCCATGACGGAGACCGGGAGCGCGGCTCGCGACGACCTCGCGATCCGGGACCCGCGCGTCTCGGACCGCGTGCAGAAATTCCCGGAGTCCGTCATCCGCGAGATGACACGGATCGCGGCGCTCCACGATGCGATCAATCTCGCCCAAGGCTTCCCGGACTTCGATCCGCCCCGCGAGATGATCGAGGCGGCGAAACGCGCGCTCGACGCCGGGTACAATCAATATTCGATCACTTGGGGAGCCCGCGAACTGCGCGACGCGATCGCGCGGCGTGCCAAGGCCTTCAACGGAATCGACGCGGACCCGGAGGCGAACCTCGTCGTCACGTGCGGCGCAACGGAAGCGATGATGGCCGCGATGCTCTCCTTGATCAACCCGGGCGACGAGGCCGTGATCTTCGAGCCCTTCTACGAGAACTACGGCCCGGACGCGATCGTCAGCGGCGCGCGCCCGCAGTACGTGCGCATGGCGTGGCCCGACTGGTCCATCGACGAGGAAGTGCTGAAGGCCGCGTTCACGGACCGCACGAAGGCCGTGATCCTGAACACGCCGAACAATCCCACCGGGAAGGTCTTCGGGCGCGACGAGCTCCGCCTCCTCGCGGACCTCTGCGCCGATCACGATGTCGTCGCGGTGACGGACGAGATCTACGAGCACATCGTCTTCGATGGCGCGAAGCACGTGTCCCTCGCGACGATGGGCGACATGGCGGACCGGACGATCACGATCAACGGACTCTCGAAGACCTACAGTGCGACCGGATGGCGAGTGGGCTGGGCTATCGCGCCGACGACGCTTGCGAGCGCGATGCGCCGGACCCACGACTTCTTGACCGTCGGAGCGCCGCATCCCTTGCAGATGGCCGCCGCGGCTGCGCTCGAGCTGCCGGAGTCCTACTACCGCGAACTGGCGCGGACGTACCAGGCGAAGCGGGACGCCTTCGTGCACAGCCTCCAAGAGGCGGGACTCGATTGCCGGCTCCCCGGTGGCGCGTACTACGTGATGACGGACTTCGGCCGATTCCCCTTCGACGACGACTGGTCGTTCGCGATGCACCTCATCGAGCGATGCGGCGTCGCGGTGGTCCCCGGCAGCTCCTTCTACGGCGACCCGAGGGACGGGCGGAAGTACGTCCGTTTCATGTTCTCGAAGAAGGACGCCACGCTCGCCGAGGCCGGCCACCGCCTTCGAGGTCTGCGGGACGGCCGATGAGATGCCCCGAGGGGCGGACCGCGTCCTCGTGGGAGGCCGGATCTTCACCGCCTCCCGACGTCGGCCCTGGGCGAAGGCCCTCGCGGTCCGGGCGGATCGCATCGTCGAGGTCGGGACGGACACGCAAGTGGAGCGGTGGGTGGACCGAGGCACCCTCCGGTTTGACTTGCGGGGTCGCGTCGTGGTCCCGGGCTTCATCGATGCGCACGCGCACCTGGCGGACACCGCGGGCGAACTCGGATGGACGCGCCTCGACGCAACGCGGTCCCTCGAAGGGGCCCTCGATCGGCTTCGGACCGCCGCGGGGCGGATGCCTTCCGGCGAATGGGTGATCGGAGTCGACTGGGACGAGGCGAAGTGGCCGGAGCGGAGGTACCCGACCCGGGAAGACTTGGACCGGGTTTCGACGCGCCATCCGGTCGTCGCGCGTCGGATCGATTGCCACATGGGATCCGCGAATTCCCAGGCCCTGGAACGCGCGCGAGACCTCGTCGGACTCCGCGGATTCGACGTGGACGGGACCGGCCGACCCACGGGCATCCTCAAGGAGGAGGCGTTCGGCAAACTTCACGACCGGTTCGCGGCGCCGTCGGCGGTCATCGAACGGAATCTGCCCCGGGTGGCGCGGATGGCCCACCGCCTCGGGATCACGTCCATCCACGACGTCGTCAGTGTGGATTCGTGGCGGGCGTACCAACGCGCCCACCGCTCGGGTCGATTGCGACTGCGCGTCCGTGCGATGCTCCCTGCCTCCACCGCGGCCTCCCTCTCCCAGGCCGGCGTGCTCCCTCGCCTCGGAGACGACTGGCTCCGCATCGGTGCGTTCAAGGTCTTCTCCGACGGATCGCTCGGGGCATCGACCGCCGCCCTCTCCAAGCCCTATTCCCGATCGAAGGACGAGCGCGGGATGCTCATCCATCCGCCTTCGGAGCTTCGATCGATCCTGGAAGGCGCACACCGGGCCGACCAGCAGACCGCCACGCACGCGATCGGGGACGCGGCGGTCCGCCTCGTGGTCGAAACGCTCGCGGAGGTCCAGGACGAGGCCCCCGGA
Source organism: Methanobacteriota archaeon (assembly GCA_005878325.1). Classification (GTDB taxonomy): domain Archaea; phylum Thermoplasmatota; class Thermoplasmata; order RBG-16-68-12; family RBG-16-68-12; genus RBG-16-68-12. The sequence continues at coordinate 5,315 of VBMR01000157.1, forward strand.
GATCGCCTGCGGCACCGGATCGAACATTACGAGCTCCCCGATGCCGACGTCTTGCGGCGGACGAAGGAAGCGGGACTCGTCGCCTCCTGCCAGCCGAACTTCATCGGCCAATGGAGCGGGCCCGGCGACGTCTACGAGACCCGACTGGGCGCCGATCGTGCGGCGGAGAACAATCCCTATCGAAGAATCGTACGGATGGGAATCCCTCTGTGCTTCGGATCCGACGGGATGCCGTACGGACCCTTGTATGGCCTCCACTGGGCCGTGAACGGATTCTTCCCGGACCAGCGCCTCACTCCCGAGCAGGCGGTCCGCGCCTACACCGCGGGAGGAGCGTACGCCGCATTCGATGAGGGCTCGGTCGGCACCCTCGAATCGGGGGCCCTCGCGGACTTCGTCGTCCTCGACGGCGATCCTTTCCGGGAACCGAAATCCATCGCCCGATGCCGCGTGCGGGAGACCTGGATCGGCGGGAACCGGGTCTTTGCGCGGTGAAGGAAACGAGACGAATCCATCAGGAACGCGTCGCTTCGATGGACCATCGGAAGGCCCGGAGCACACTGTTCCAGATCTTTCCGTCCTTCCGGATCTTGTTCTCGAAGTTGTTGACTCCGGCCCACGACTCAAAGGCCGCCTTCGTCTTCGCATCGTACTTCCGGGGGGGCGGGCCGTGTAGGAAGCCGAGGGCGATGAGGCCCGCCTGGAGTTCTCGGAGCACTTCCCCTTCGATCGGGACGGCGTCCTTCGGGTGCTCTCGGTTCAGAAGGGTCACGTCGTAGAGGTTGAACAGGCGGACCAGCTCCTCGATCGGCTGCGGGTGATCGTCCACGCGGATGTCGACCCAGCGATCGTTGAACCCGCCGTATCCCCCTCCGTCGCGGACGACGAGGAGGGCCGCGGACTGCTGGCCTCTCCGGTCGCCGCCGGCCCGCTGTCCCGCCTGGAGGGCCGCGAGCAGCTTGACCGGAAGGTCGCCCTCCGTCACCTCGAACGCCCGTCCCATCGACTTGACGACGGCCTCGCCCGCGAGGAGATTGCCTTGGGCCGCGTAGTTCTTCCCGACGATGTGCCCGGCCCAGGCGACGCACTCCTTGCCGGTGTACGATGCGGGCCGCCCGCGCGCGTCGATCACGCCCACCTGGCGCTGGGCCGCCCCCTTGTCGGAACCGACCAACTTCTGGAGGGCGTCCTTCGGGGCGATCCCGCGCTTCAGCATCCCGAGGGCCTTCGGCCCGTAGGACGTGTTCGCGTAGGATTGCGTCGCGACGGCGCCCACCCCGGCTTGAGCGAACGGGACCACGGACCCGACCGCGACGAACTTCGACTCGACCGCGATGCCAAGGTCCTTTGTCTTCGGATCGAACGCGACGATGCTAAACGTCGACGGCCGCGCAACCCCCATCGGGCGGGACATCGAACACACGCTATTTGGCGGTTCGCGCAACCCTTAAGAAACGCCCGATTCTCCGCGGGAGCGGCGATGCAGATCCTCCTCGACCTGTATGGCGTCCTCCTCGATCACGAGAAGACATTCCGCGAGTATCGGGAGCGGCTCGCGGACCTCCTGGCCGCCCGATTCGGCGGGACGAACGAGGCGTGGCTTCGGGCACACGACGAAGCCTTCGTCACGTACACGCAGGCCGCGAGCGATGCGGACTGGGCCGGCCGCGGGTACGGGGACATCGTGGACGAGTTAGACGCAAACCATCTGCTCGACATGTTCACGCGCGCTGGCGTTTCCCAGAAGCCGAGGGACCCGCTCGCCCTCTCACGGGAACTCGAACAGGAGGCGCTGGCGGGAGTCAACGCGCGGTACCCGGACGCCCGCTCCGCGATCGAACGATTGCGCGCGGCGGGTCACCGCGTGTACGTCGCAACGGGCGGGAGCGCGACGAACGATGCGGCCTTAGAGGGCGCGGGCCTCCGCTCCCGGATCGATGGCGTCTTCACCGGGCACTCCCAGAACTCGCAGAAAACCAGGGCCGGCTACTGGGCCGACATCCCGCGGACCCTGGAGTCGGAACCCGCCGATTGTGTCCTCGTCGATGATCGACTCGATTACCTCGCCGCGGCGGCCTCGGTCGGCATCGTGGCCCTCCTCCTGGACCGCACGGGCGCGCAGAGTCCGGAGGCGATGCCCGGGTACGTGCAGGCAACGCTGCGAAACCTCGCGGCCCTCCCGCAGTGGGTCGCGACCTGGACCTCTGGCAAAAGGTCATGAGTCGCCGAACTCGAGGAGCCTCTTCTGACCCGCTTCCGGACTGTGGATCGCCTCGAAGTCGACGCCGGGCAGCCCGAGCATCCGTCGGAACTGGTCCGCGCACGCCGGGCCGAACCCCGCGA
>VBMR01000158.1 GCA_005878325.1 Methanobacteriota archaeon
ATCCAGTCCGGTTCGTTTTTCTTGTGCGAGATGAGACGGACGACATCCTCACTGAGTCCCTTCGGGACCATCTCCTCGTCCAGGTCCGAGACGAAGCCGTACTTGTACTCCTGCTTCGCCATCTGCTCCTGAATCGTGCTCTTCGAGACCATGCCCATACCTCCCGCAATTCAGGGAGTGGCACGAGAGACTATAACATCGTTATATATAGGTTTGGTCGTGGACTTGTCGAATAGCCAAGATGCCTCTCCCACGGCGTGCTATCCGTGGCGGAAGACTTAAGGCCGGGGGCCACCTTCAAACGAATCGAGACGCAATGTCGGTAATGGCCTCGGAGGAACCGTCGCTTGTCGTGACGGACAGCGCGGTCCGTCGGATCCACGTGTTACAGCAGAAGGAGACGCGGCCCGATGCGTCCCTGCGACTGCGCATCATCGCCGGCGGATGCAGCGGGATGCAGTATCGCATGGACCTCGCCGACGCGCCCCGCGGGACCGACGTCATCGTCGCGGCGGAAGACGTCCGCGTGTTCGTCGATCCGAAGAGTCTGACGTATCTGAAGGGGTCGAAGTTGGAGTGGGAAGAGGACCTCTTCGGCGGCCAGTTCAAGATCACGAACCCCAATGCGAAGCACTCGTGTTCCTGCGGCCTGAGTTTCACGATCTAGCTTGAATCCGCGGGTCAGGATTCACAAGGCGTTCGCGAGCATTTCGGCCAGGTCCACGATGCTCAGGGGCATGTTGCGCTTCGACGCGACGTCCTCGAAGTGCAGTTCCGCGTGAGGACAGGTCGTCACGACGGTCGGAGCGCCCGTGTCCTCCGCGGCATCCAGCCGTCGTTGACCAACGCTCACGGCCTGCTCCGGGAACACCGCGGGGAAGCCGCCACCGGCGCCGGAGCAGAGGGCGTCCTCGTGGTGCGGCGAGATCTCAAGGACCTTTAGGTCCCGGATGAACTTGAGCGCCTGCCGCGGCGGATCGTAGACCTTCGCGACGCGAGACATGTGACAGGCGTCGTGGAAGGCCACCTTTTGCGGCAGCGGCTTCGTGAACGCGATCCGCTTTTCGCGGATCAGCTTCTCCACGTAGTGGGAGATGTGGAACACGCTGTACGGCGGGTTCCCGCCCCATTGGCGGTAGTCACGGGCGAAGGCCCGGTAGCACTCCGCGCAGGCCGTCACGAGGACCTTCGCGCCGGTCTCCTCGACCGCCTGGACGTTGTGGGGCATCAACTCCTCCTTCGTGACTTCCTGGTATCCCATCCGGGCCAGGGGGGCGCCCGTGCACCATTCCTCCGGTCCGAGGATCTGATATGGAACCTTCGCGGCGTTGAGGATTTTCACGACCGCGCGGGCAATCTGCTGCCGCTTGTAGCTCGCGGCGCAGCCGACCCAGTAGAGGACCTCCGGATGCTCGGACTGAACCGCTTCCGGAGGGATCCACGCCCCTCGCTTTTCCGCGGGTTCGCCGTACAGGTTGTGGGTCTGCCGCACATTCCCCAGGTACGGGGCGAGCTGGGGTCGCTCGTACCCGGACGCCACCATCCAAGCCTTCACGTCGTCCCAAAGGGCGTCGAACGGAATGTCCACGGGACAGACTTCCGTGCAGGCCCCGCATCCCGTACATTCCCAGGAATTCCGGCCGAATTCCTCGCCCGGTTTCACGTCCCGGCGCAACAGGAGGTCCAGGGGGCCGCGCATCTCGTACTGACGCAGGGCGAAGACCCGCCCCCGCGGGGAGGCGCCCTCCCAGCCCGCCTCCTGGTACGCGGGACAGACCGGGACGCAATAGCCGCACATCGTGCACGCGTGGACGTCCTCCTGAATCGGAGGCATCTTCGCGAGACGGGGCACTCGCTCCACCCACCCGACTACGGCCGAAGTTCCGCGAGTTGCCGGTCGGCCTGAGACGCCTCGCCCTCGTCCTCGCGGGCCAGTTCCTCCAGGATGGTGCGCGTCGAGGGCGACACCTCAGCCGCGGAGGCCCGCAGGAGGATCGCGATGCTGCGGTCCGTCTGCGCCGCGATCTCCCACGCCTTCGACAGGGCGATCTCCTTTTCAAACGCGTACCGGGCGGCCCCGCAGCTCGGGCATTGGCTCGGCATCGCCTTCGTCTCGGCGGCGTAGCCGCAGACGTAACATTCGACCTTGGATACCGCGTCCATCGGATAGATTCCCGGAAGGACCGCGACCTGCTTCGCTTGCGTTCCGGCCACGGCTTCGATCTTCGCGAGCTGCGTCTTCTTCTGACGTCCGAGCTCCTCGAATGCGACCTTCACCCGCATCTCGGCGACCGCCACGTTGGCGAGGTCATAGAAGGTCAGGCCCTCGACAATGGCGCCGACCGCCTTGGCGAGTGCGTCCGCTTCCCCCCCAAGCTTCGAGGTTAAGATAGCCGGCCACCCCGGAATCGGATGATGTACCAAAAGCCGCCGAGAGGATATCAACATTTCCTCCTGGTTCGCGGCCGGTAAACACGCGCGAGGTCTAGATGCCCCAGCCAAACTGCTTTTTCGCGGTCTCCGACATCATCTCGGGCGTCCACGGAGGATCCCAGACGATGTTCACGACGGCTTCCTTGACGCCTTGCAGCTGTTCGAGCTTCCGCTTCACGTCCTGGTGGATATATGCGGAGGCGGGACAGCCGGGAGCCGTGAGGGTCATGCGAACATCGACCTTGCCTTCCTCCGGCTTGAGGTCGATGTTGTAGACCAGGCCGAGGTCGTAGATGTTGATCGGAATCTCCGGATCGTAGCACTTCCGGAGGACGCTAATCACGTCTTCCTTCGAGGCCATCAAATGCTCCTTCGGCTGTTCCTACGCAGACGGCGGGATATTAACGTTCCGTTTGCGGCGCAAGCGGCTTTCGACCCGCGAAGCCCCCTCGGAGGGTGTGCCACCAACCCACCCCTTTTTCCCCGCGCTGCCAGCACAGGTACACGACTTCGTTTCCCATCCGGGACGGGAAGTCGACGAGGCCCCGGTGAAGATCCTTGACCTCGCAACCGAAGGCGAGGACCTCATCGATGTCCGCTTGGATGGACCGGTCCAGGTCGGACCGTTCGCGGACATACAGAGCGTAGGTGTCGCGGTCGACCATCAGTGCCTCGCCGATGCCTCCCCCGTAGTAGGCCTCGTAGTCGTCCGTCAGTTCGCGAAGTTCCCGCATCCGGGCGAACTTCGGGTCGAGTCGGAGGAAAATCTCCTCGAGAGCGGGGATGAGGGCATTCGCCTCATCCACAGTGAACATCCGGTCGGGCAGGTCCGAATGCAGGCGGATATCGGCGGGACCACCCATCGCCGTCCCTTCCTTCCATGGTCAGCCCAGGACTTGACCTTTTCCTAGGTCCATCCATGAGCCGTCCGCACGGCCCGCGTCGCGGCCACCATGTTCCGTAGTTTCGCCTGCGCCTCTTCCAGGCTGCGGGTCTTGAGGCCGCAATCCGGATCGATGAATAGCTGCGTGGGCGAGAAGATGGTCAGGGCTTTCTCGATTCGTTCCCGGATCAAGGCTTCCGGCTCAATCACATGGCTATGGACATCGATCACGCCGAAGGCAATCTCCTTCTTCAAGGGCTCCCGCTTGAACCGGTCCAGGAGGTCGAGGCCGGAGTTCGACATCTCGAGGTCCAGCTGGTCGACGGGGAGTTTGTTGAAGTACGCGAAGATGTCGTTGTAGTTCCCGTAGCAGGTGTGGAGGACCGTGTTCGCCTGGAGGCCCTTCGTCACGATGCCGACCGCCTTCACGAGGAGCGGGAGCTCATCGAACCGCGTGGACAGAGCGGGCTCATCGACTTGGACGACCTTCGCGCCGGCGGCCTCGAGGGCCCGGGCCTCCTCATGGAGGAGTTTCGCGAAGGCGAGGCAGGCGTCCGCCCGGGAGCCATAGTACTCGTCGAAAGACCAGTCCATCATGGTGTACGGACCCGTGATCATTCCCTTCACGGGCCGGTCCGTGTGCGCCTGCGCGAACTTGAACCAGTCCACGCTGATCGGGCCACGAAGCCGCAACTCGTCCGTGATGATTGGCTTCTTGTAATACCGGTTCCCGTAGGACCGGACGAGACCCGAAATCTCGGTCCCTTCGATGTTCTCTGCGAAATAGGTCGCCATGTCCCCGCGATACTGTTCTCCATCGACGAGGATGTCGATCCCAATGTCCTCCTGGAACTGGATCCACTCCGCGGTCGCCTTCTCCTCGAGTTCGCGGAGGGCCTCCTTCGACAAATCGCCCCTCGACGACTTCGTGCGGGCCCGCGACAAGTACTCCGGCTTGGGGAACGATCCCACGCTCGTCGTGAGGAGCGCTTTCATCCGGCCACTCCCACCTCGTCGGCGACCGTCCGGAGGATCCGGAGTTTCCTTCGCGCCCGGTCTCGCGGAAGAAATTCCAATCCGTTGGAGGGCGAGAGATACGACGCCTTCAGGTCGATGGAGCCGCCGAGTTCCTGGACCTTCTTCGCCACCCCGGCGGATTCCTCCTCCTTTGTGTTCCGCGCATCGATCAACCCGAGGATGAGCGGCTTCTCCGACCCATGTTTCGCGAGCGCCGACCACGTGCCCGCCCCTTGAACCAGGTCGAGGCCCACGAGGTCCGCGGGTGCGTCGATCAGGTCCGGAAGGATCCGGGCCACGTCGCCGAAATAGGTGAATAGGATGAGATCGGATTTCCCCTTTCGGGCCCGAATCCTCTCCAGCGTTTCTGCGACGAGGGCCAAGTCCTCCGGATGTCGGGTTAGGATCGGTTCATCGATCTGCACCTGGGTCGCGCCTGCCCGCACGAGGGCGTCCACCTCTTCCGCGACCGCGGCCGCCAGGTCGAGCGCGAGCGCTTTCTTCGAGTGATAGTGCTTGTCGAGCGCGAGGGAAGCGAGGGTCACGGGACCCGTCAGGACCGCCTTGACGGGTGATTTCGAATGAGACTGGGCGAATGTCCATTCGTCGAGCAGGATCGGAGCCTTCCACGAGACGGGGCCGCGGACCACGGGCTGGCGATAGTACGTATTCGTGTCGAAATACCGCGCCAGGCCATTGATCTCAACCGATGCGAGTTTTCCTGCCAGATGACTCTGACTGTCGTACCACGAGATCTGACCGTCCGTGACGACCTCGATGCCCGCCTCGTTCTGCTCCCGCAGCACGGCTTGGACGACCTCCCTCTCGAGAGATTTCAACGCGGCTTCGTCGATCTCGCCTTTGTCGAGGCGCGCAATCCCCCGACGAAGGATCTGCTCCTCCGGCGTGTCGCCGATCCGAGGATAGGATCCGACGACCGTTGTGTGAACCATGGCAACAGCTCAGGATGTGACGCAGACGAAGGAAAATGAGGGCAGAATAAAAAGCCTCCAATTCCATTTGGAATAATCGGGCGACTCCGACGTCCTCTACTTCTCGACCTGTTCCTCGAGCAGTTTGACTTCGCCCTGGAGGTTGATGTGATAGAAGCCTTCGAGGTCCTTGTATCCGATTTCCTCCATGTGGAGACAGTCCACGGGACAGACGTCGACGCATTGCTGGCAGCCGATGCACTTCGTGTAGTCGAATTCCGGGATGACAATTGGCTTGCCCTTCCGGTCGTTGGGGCCGTCGAGCATGTCGATGCAGCGCGTCGGACATTCCCGTTCGCATTTCTTGCAACCGATGCAGACGTCCACCTCGAGGATCGGATGCTCCCCGATTCGGTTGATCAGCACGATCTCCTTGTCCGAGTTCTCCTTGGGCATGCGGAGCTCGTCCGCCCGGTAGTACAGGTCCTCTCGGGCGTAGTCCGCGAGCTCGAATTCCTGGGTGAAGTTCCACGCATCGGTGGGGCAGTACTCCATGCAGTTCCCGCAGAACAGGCAGTGCCCCACGTCGACCGCGGGGCGCCGGATCACCTTCTTCATCTCGTCCAACTGGGCGCGGCTCGGATGCAGGAACTCGGAGGTCGGTTCGACCTCGTAGAACTCGAAGTAGATGCACTCGTTCGGACAGACCTTCGCGCACAGCTCGCAGCCGATGCACTTGAACCAGTCGATGCTGTGCTGCCCCCGATAGGCGAGAGGCAGTTCGACCTTCTGGTAGGGATAGAGATGGGTGACCGGCTTGCGGCCTCCGGGGACGAGGCGGTTGATGCCCGGCATCGTGACGAGGGCCTGTTTGATCGTCGCCATGAGAGGCCGGACGGTCCCGAGGACCGTGCCGACCTTCCGGGGGCGGGTCTCAGCTTCGGACTTGGGGGACTTCATACGTGTATTCGCCCTTCTGCATGTCCATCAGCTGCCCTTCGCGCGCGCTCACGAGGCGCCCCTTCTTCGTGCGCACCCACCCGGTCCGCTCCGCCTTGATCTTCGCGCTGAGTTTCAGGAAGCCGTCGATCAGGGCCTCGGGCCGCACGGGGCAACCCGGGATGAAGATGTCCGTCGGGACAAACGTGTACGAACCCTTCACGATGCTGTAGGAGTCGTAGTAGGGTCCCCCGCAGATCGTGCACTCGCCCATCGCGATGACCCATTTCGGTTCCGCCATTTGCTCGTACAGCCGGCGAACCGCAGGCCTGAGCTTCAGGGAGATCGGGCCATTCAGGAGGAGCACGTCGCACTGTCTCGGAGAGGACCGATAAATGATGCCGAAGCGCTCCGCGTCGTACCGCGGATCTGAGGTCGCGGCCATCTCGATCGCGCAACACATGATCCCGAAGTGCAGGGGCCATGTCGAGTTGCGCTTCGCCCAATTGAAGAACTCGCCGACAAGGCCGCTTTTCATCTTCTCGAGGAACGCGCCCCCAGGCCCTCGCTTCATCGGCGAGTCGATGTTCTCCTCGACCCACTTGACGAAGTCCTTCGACCGCAGGCCGACGATATTCGCCTGCTCCGCCCGTTGCATCATCGACCATCGACCTCCGGGCCGCACCCGGCGGGTCGCCCTCGAGTGGGTCGAATGCAGGGTTCGCACTTAACCCTTCGTCCGCGGTTTTCCGCCCTCGTTCCCACGGTGTCTGGCTCCCCCGGTGTCGCTCCATGAAAACGTAGCCCGCGACGGACTTAAAGGTTGGGAACGCATGCGTCACATTGGCATTCGGGATTCGAGTCCGCCCCAGGTCGCCCACCAGGGTTCCGACGAAAACAGGACGCCGGGGTTCAAAAGGCCCAGAGGGTCCAGGGCTTCCTTCGTTCGTCGCATGACCTCGTACACCTCGGGCCCCCACACGCGAGGGAGGGTCTCCGCACGGATTCGGCCAATCCCGTGCTCGCCGGACGGCGCTCCGCGGAAGCGGTCGAGGACGGCATCGTCGAATTCCGAGCGGAGGGCTTGCATCGCCTCGAAGTCCGCGGGGTCCATGGGATCGAAGAACGGGCGGTAATGGGTGTTCCCGTCCCCGATGTGGCCGTAGATGCCGGCCTGGGTGCCGTGGCGTCTCGCGAGGTCTACGAGGAACTCGATGAATTCTGGCACTCTGTCCCGGGGGACCACGGGGTCCTCGACGAAGCCCCATGCCTTTCGGCGGCCGGCGCGCTGGACGATCGTCGGGAGCACGGACCGTCGGAGTTTCCAGAGGGAGGCTTGTCGGTCCGCCTCGGCGGCGACCTCCGCCGGACGGCTCAGCTTGTACTTCGCGGCAATCGGTCCGACGACCTGCGCCAGGATCGCATCGAGGTCGCCCTCGTCGAATTCGGCCAGGAGCATCGCCTGCGCGGTCTTGGGAATATTGAGTGCCTCTCGACCCAGGAGATCCAAAGAATCCCCATCGATCGATTCCATCGCGCTCGGACCCATCGTGAGGAGTTCGGCGGCTAAGGGTCCGAGGTCCCGGAATCGGTCGAGGTACAGGAGGACAGTGGCCCTCTTCTGGGGGATCGGCACGACCCGCAGGGTGACTCGCGTGACGACTGCGAGGGTGCCTTCGCTCCCGACAAACAGAGATGCCAGGGGAAACACGCCCCGATCCAGGCCATCGGCGATCAGATCGAGACGGTATCCGCACGAATGCTTCCGGAGGGCGC
>VBMR01000159.1 GCA_005878325.1 Methanobacteriota archaeon
CCGGCTCTCGCCGACCTGGTGGCCTTGGATTTCCGGCGAGAAATAGATCCGACGTTCGGTCGAGGTCTCGGTCCCGCCGCCCCGTTGTTCATATCGCGTCTGGCCTGGGAGGATGACCACGAGATCGGCCGGATCCAAGAGCATGGGCGGGGCGAGCACCAAGTCCTGGTGGACGCGCACGGGCACCCGTTCCAAGGCCTCCTTCACATACGCGGGCTCCGGCAACGTCTCCAAGAAATTGCCGCCGCACATGTACATCACATCGATTTTCCCCTCATGGGCCGCGTCGACCATTTCGACCGCGGACAGACCCTTCGTCGTAGGAGGTCGGAAGCCCCACAGCTGGCCGAGCTGGTCCGCGGCCTTGTCGCCCACCGGTTGACCCGCGACGTAGAGGTTCGGAACCGCTCCCACCTCGGCGCCACCCTGGACCCCGCTGTGACCCCGAACGGGCATGACGCCGCACTTCTCCCGCCCCACCATGCCTCGGGCCAGGGCCAGGTTCATGATCGCCTTCACGTTGTCGGCTCCGAAGACGTGCTGCGTGATTCCCATGCTCCAGACGAAGACCGCGGTCTTCGACTTTCCGTACATTTCCGCGAAGGCGCGCATCTCCTCCTTCGAGCAGCCGGATTGCTTCTCCAGGACGTCCCATGGTTGCTTCTCCAAGGCCTCGCGGAGGGCCTCGAAGCCGGTCGTGTGGTCCGCGATGAACGTCTCATCGATCCAGCCCTCGGCGATCAGGTGCTTCATGACGCCGTTGATGAAGGCGACGTCACCGCCCGTGTGGATCTGGAAGAAGGCATCCGCGAGGCGGGTGCCGAAGAAGGCGCTGTCGAAGACCGAGGGAACCCAGTACCGTTCCAGCCCCGGTTCCCGGAACGGGTTCACCACCGCGACCTTCGTCCCGTGTTTCTTCGCGTAGTACAGGTACTTCGTCGTCACGGGCTGATTGTTCGGCACGTCGCTTCCGAAGAACACGACCAAGTCGCTGCCGATCCAGTCGGAGTACGAGCAGGTGGAGGCGGCCACGCCCAACGTTTCCTTCATGGCCGTCGTGCTCGGGGCGTGGCAGAGGCGGGCCGAGTTGTCGACGTTGTTCGTCCCCAGGAACCGAGCGACCTTGGCCGCGACATAATAGACTTCGTTCGTGATGCCCCTCGAGGTGAGGTAGAACGCGGTCCGATCCGGCGCCGTGGCCTGGAGGCGCCCGGCCACGAGGTCGAGGGCCTCGTCCCAGGTGACCCGGCGGAATCCGCGGTCGCCCCGGCGCCGCACCATGGGATAGGGAAGGCGGCCCAAGTGGCGAAGATCCCGGGCGGGCCGGCCGACCAAGGGAGCCACGTCCTCGAGGACGCGGGTGTCCAGGGCGCCCATCGTGTTGAGCGGCAGGAGGTTGAGTCGAACGGTGCAGAGGTGGACGCCTTCCATGGTGAAATCCTTGAGCCCGGTCGTCCCAAGGGCGCATCCGTCGCACACCCCGTCTCGGAGGACTCGCCACGTGAAGAGCGGAGCGCGTTTGTTGTGCCAAATCGTCTTCAAAATTTCCGAGTAGTGATGGGGCTTCGTTTGCCCCATTCCAAAGGGGACCAATCCGACTCGTTCGATATTCGGGACGGACCCCTCCGACCCCACGGCCCTGGTACCGATGTGCTCCATAATATAGGCTCTGTTTCAGCCTCGGTTGAGGGAATTGCAACTCCGGCTCGCGCACAGGTTTTTAGCGCGTCGCGAAGATACGTACCCGGATGCTCGTCGACGGGTTTGGCCGGGAGGTGACGGACATCCGAATCAGCGTGACGAAGCGCTGCAACTTCGGATGCATCTACTGCCACGACGAGGGCCTTGGCCCGATCCTCGCGCCTCGCATGCCCCACGACGACGAGATGACGCTAGGCGAGATCGATCGGATCGTACGCGTCGCGCGGGAGTTCGGCATTACGTCGGTGAAGTACACCGGCGGCGAGCCCCTGGTCCGGCTCGACATGGAAGACGTCATCGACCGGACCGTCCGCCAGATCCCGGACGTTTCGATGACGACGAACGGTTCGATGCTTGCGGGCCGTGCGGAGGCCCTGCGGAATGCGGGCCTGAAGCGCGTGAACGTGTCGATTGACTCGCTGGACCCGAAGGTGTTCCAGGAGATTCGGCGAGGGGACCTGCGACCCGTCCTGCGCGGGATCCAAGAAGCCCTTCGCGTCGGCCTCAAGCCGGTGAAGCTGAACATGGTCGTGTTCAAACACACGCTGCCGCACATCCCCGCGATGATCGATTACATCGGCCACGGCGACGGCCTCAAGCTCCAGTTGATCCAGTTCATGCCGGAGCTCGTGGGCCAGAGGGACTGGATGGTCGACATCGACTCCCTGAAGAAATGGCTTGAGGCCCGCGCGGACAAGGTCCTCGTGCGGGAAATGCACCACCGCAGGATTTACCTCTTCAACGGGGCCGAAGTCGAAGTCGTCGACCCGGTGTACAACGCCGAGTTCTGCATGAACTGCCACCGGATTCGCGTGACGCATGCGGGTGAACTCAAGGGTTGCCTAAACCGGAACGACGACCTGATTCCGACTCGCGGACTGTCGGACGATGGCCTGCGCGAAGCTTTCCGGAGCGTCGTCGCGAACCGCGTGCCTTACTATGGGGCGTACGTGAAGGAATTTCCTCGGCGGGATCCGAGTCACGCCGCCGTCCTTGAGTTTCCCACGCCGGCGACTTGACATTTGGCCTTTGCACTCGGGCCGATTCCTGCCCGCGAATCCTCATATATTGCCCTGCGCTCCGCGCGTTGTGGTCACCGCCACCCGCACGGTCGAAGACGTCCTTCGCGGGGGCGGGTTCACTTCGTTCCACCGACGCGTCGTCCTCATCACCGGATTCGCGTGGACCTTCGTGGCGTTTGAGATCATCCTGATCAGCCTCGTCCTTCCCGTGATCGGAGCCGAGTTCGGAATAGTCGACCCCACGACCTTCACGCCAACGGATCCGTTCCAGTACGGCGCCGTCGCGTCGGCGACGCTCGTGGGGTCCCTCGTCGGGAGCCTGACGCTGGGTCGCCTCTCGGACGCGCGCGGCCGCCGATTTCTCTTCCAGGCGAGTGTCGTGAGCTACTCGATCTTCACGGCCCTCACCGCCCTCTCCATCAACGTCCCCAGCCTGTTCGTCCTGCGGATGTTGGCGGGCGTCGGGCTTGGGGGGCTCCTCGTGATTGACCCGGCCATCCTGTCGGAATACTTGCCGCCCCAGCATCGGGGTCGGTACATGGTCCTCCTGGATTTCTTCTGGCCCGCGGGGTTTCTCGTGGCGATCGCGTTCTGGTACGTGTTCGTCGTGGGACTCGGAGGCGCATGGCGGCTCCTCTTCCTTGCGGCGTCCTTCCCCGCGTTCATCGCGTTCTTGTTCCGGAGGACGATTCCGGAGAGCCCGTTCTACCTCGCGCGACAGGGTCGCTTGGAGGAGGCGTCGAACGTCCTGCGCCAGGTGGCCCGAACGGATGTGTCAAGCAGCCAACTCGCCGCCGAACCGACGATTCCGCGCGCGCCCGTGTCCGACCTGTTCCGGGGCGAGCTCCTGCGGCGGACGACCGTCACGATCGGGGTCTGGATCGCCCTCAATTTCAGCTACTACGGACTCTTCCTCTGGCTCCCTCCCGCGCTTGCGGGATTTGGGATTGTGGATTTCGGAAATCCGAACACGTTGGCACTGTTCCTCGTCTTCTCGGCGGTGGCGCAGTTCCCCGGGTATGCGGCCTCCTTCCTCCTCGTCGACCGCTGGGGGAGGAAGCGGACCTTGGCGCTCTTCCTGATCCTTGGAGGATTCAGCGGCTACGTGTTCGCAACCGCGCGCGATTTCTGGACGCTCGTCGTCGGCCTGTTCTTCGTCAGTTTCTTCAATCTGGGAGCGTGGGGAGCGGTGTACCCCTACACGTCGGAACTCTTTCCAACGCAGTATCGGGCGACCGGGTTCGGCCTTGCGGAGGGGGTTGGGAAGGTGACCGCGGTCTTGGCCCCGCTCGCGTTCGCCGCACTCTACGCGACCACGGGTGGGGTGCTGTGGCCCCTGACGAGCGTCGCGATCCTCATGTTGATCGGAGGCTTGATCGCGGGCTTCTTTGGACCGGAGACGAAAGGGGCGTCGTTCACCTAGGCCCCGGGCGAATGGAAAGCCTATAACCCCGAGGTTCCGTGTCCTGTGCGGAACCGTTCGATCGGCCTCCCGCGAAGCAAGATTCCATGACAAAGCGTCCATCCACCCCACGAACCCGCGGACCGAAGATCGTGGCCGTCCCGCCGGGACCGAATTCCAAGGCCGCGGCGGCCCGCAAGACGAAGTTCATCTCGAACGGCGTGCGGATCGGCCTACCGATCGATGTCACGTGGGCCGAAGGGCCCCTCGTCTGCGACGCCGACGGAAATGTGTACGTGGACCTGGGCGGCGGGATCGGCGTCCAGACCGTGGGGCACCGCCCGCCATCCGTGATCCGGGCGGCCAAGGATCAGCTGGACCGGCTCACGCACATCAGCTTCATGGTCGCGTCCTACGGACCCTACCTCGACCTCGCCGAACGAATGGCGGATATCTGCCCACCCGGACTCACGAAATCGATTTTCCTGAACTCGGGCTCCGAGGCGATCGAGAACGCCGTGAAGATCGCGCGGGCCGCGACGAAGCAGGCCTGGCTCGTGTCCTTCAAGACCGCGTTCCATGGCCGGACGCTCCTGGACATCAGCCTGACCGGGAAGGAGAAGCCGTATCGGGAAGGCTTCGGCCCCCTGGTGCGGGAGGTCTTGCTCGCCGACTACGCATGCCCGTACCGGGACCCCGAGAACCGGCCTCCCGCCGAGGTCGCGAAAGTACGGGTCGAGGAACTCGAGGGCCTCATCAACCGACCCGAGGTCGCGGGCCGCGTCGCGGCGGTCCTCGCGGAACCGGTCCAGGGGGAGGGGGGCATGATCGTCCCTCCCAAGGAATTCTTCCCGCTCCTCCGACGCCTGTGTGATGAACAGGGGATCCTCCTGATCGATGACGAGGTGCAGGCCGGCGCGGGCCGGACCGGGAGGATGTGGGCGATCGAGCATTGGAACACGGTGCCCGACATCCTGGTCAGCGGAAAGGCGATCGGGGGAGGGCTGCCCTTCGGCGGAGTCACGGGCAAGGAGGCGGTGATGGATGCACCGGGACCCGGGTCCCTCGGCGGCACGTTCGGCGGCAATCCGGTCGTGTGCGCGGCCGCCCTCAAGGCCGTGGATGAGATCGAGAGGGCGCTGCCGAAGGTGAAGCGTCTCGAGGCGGCGATCCGCAAGCGACTGGGAGAAATGCACGAGGCCCACGATCGGGTGGGCGAGGTGCGGGGCATCGGCGCGATGTGGGCCCTCGAATTCGTGAAGGACCCGCGGACGAAGGAGCCCGATGCGGAGCTTGCGCGTGCGACGCAGCGGGCGGGGCTCCGGAATGGCTTGCTCCTGCTCACGGCCGGCTTCTACAACAACTGCATTCGGCTCCTGCCGCCGATCAACATCCCGATCCCGCTCATGGAGAAGGCACTGGATCTCCTCGCCGACAGCCTCGACATGGCCGTTGCGGGGAAGGCCGGCTGACGGCTCCGAGGTGCCACGGCCGGTCGGGGAGGCGGCGTCCTCGAAGGCAGTTCGTTCTCGGGCCGAACTTGGTCTATACCTGAAACCAGGTACGAAAAAGAAACTATAAATAGCCCGGGCGCACAATATATGGATGCGAGAACCGAAAACCATGGCCGAGGAGCAAGGTCCCTGCACGGGACCCGAGTGCGGAGCGACGGTCGCCATCGAGGTGATCGGCTCCGAGCTCAAGCTCACGGTCCTCCACAGCCTCCTGTCGGGACCGAAGCGGTTCAACGAGCTTCGAGTCATGACGGGGATCTGCCAGAGCTCCCTCGCGAAGACGTTGAAGGAGCTCGAAGAGGTTGGGATCGCGGAACGCAAGGTCCATCTGGATCGGCCCCTGGCGGTCGAGTACCGCCTGTCGCCGAAGGGACAGGGCCTGTTCGAGGCGATCCGGGAACTGGAGGCATGGGCGACGCGCTGGGTCATGGCGGCCGGGGATCGCGAGGTGACGCAATGAGTCAATTCACAACGACGGACCGACATGATGTCGCGTTCCAGCGAAAGGTCGAGCCGAAGGGGGGCCGGGACGCATCCCGATGCCCGAACTGCGGCAGCTTCGCCCTCTACCTGGACACGGTCCGGGGGGAGCGAGTGTGCGACAACTGCGGGTTCGTCGTGGAAGAGGGCCTCGTCGACCAAGGACCCGACTGGACCACGTTCGAAGGGGATGACCGGATCCGAGCGGGTCCGCCGCCGTCCGTGATGGCGCCCGACAAAGGCCTCGGTTCCATGGTCGGAAATGGCCTGCGGGACGCGAAGGGCAATCCGATCGACGCCCGGAGTGTGGCGGCCCTGAACCGCCTGCGGCGGGTGAGCCGATGGACCCGGTACGACCGGACGGAGCGGGCGCTCGCGCCGGGCCTGGCCCAGCTCTCGAGCCTGTCCTCCCGCCTCGGTCTGGCTCCCGCGTTCCGGGAGCGGGCCGCGATCCTGCTCCGGCGGACGATCGAAGCGGGCCTGTCCCGCGGTCGATCGATGGACGCGATTGTCGCCTCGGTCGTGTACCTCGCCGCTAAGCAACTTGGTGCGCCGCGGGGGCTCCATGAGCTCGCCGAGGCGACCGGGGTCACGGTCCACCGCATCTCCCTGACCGCCAAGGTGGTCGCCCGCGAACTCGGGGTGTTCGGCCGCGCGAGCCGCGCGGAGGACTTCGTCCCGCGATTCGCCTCTCAGCTCGGGTTGGACGCCCGCGTCGGGGAGCGGGCCCTCAGCCTGGTCGCCCAGGGGAAGGACTCCAAGATCCTCGAGGCGAACTCCCCCGTGGGGATCGCCGCCGGGGCCCTGTATCTGGCCTCGGAGGACCTGGACGTGCCCTTGACTCAGGCCCAGATCGCCCGCCTGACCGGCGTGAGCGAGGTCACAATACGAAAACACTATCGCCTACTGAAGGAATTCCTCCTCACGAAGGACCAACCAGCGGAGGCGGCTTGATCGCGGGGATCTGCCCGACCTGCGGGTTGCCCAAGGAGATCTGTGTCTGCGAGGACCTGGGCCGCGAGACGACCCAGTTGTCCGTCGAGATGGATACGCGCCGCTACGGCAAGGCCGTGACCGTCGTCCGGGGACTCGAGACGAAACCGGACGAGGCCGAGAAGCTCGCGCGGGACTTGAAGAAGGGTCTCGCGACCGGCGGGTCCGGCAAGGGCGGCGTGATCGTGCTCCAGGGTGACCACCGCAAGGACGTCGTTCGCCTGCTGCAATCGAAAGGCTACAACGTTCGCTGACGCGGCCCTTATTTAGGACCGCCCTGTTCTGCGGCGTTGTGCAGGTGGTAGCCTGAAGGCCGTCCTCCTCTCCCAATACGGGGGCCCCGAGGTCCTCGAGGGCGCGCGCGATCATCCGGATCCCGTCCCGGGGCCGGACCAAGTCGTCGTCCGCCTCCATGCGGCCGCCCTGAACCACCTGGACCTGTTCGTTCGACAAGGGATCCCGACTCTCAAGCTCACGTTGCCGCACATCTTGGGAGCGGACGGCGCGGGCCACGTCGCGGAACTCGGCTCCGACGTGACGGACCTCGAAGTCGGCGACCGCGTGGTCCTGAATCCGGGCGTCCCCTGCGGCCGCT
>VBMR01000250.1:0-2941 GCA_005878325.1 Methanobacteriota archaeon
GACCCCTCGGGCACCCGGATGGCCCTCTGGCAGCAGAACCCGGACGCGCCGCAGATGCAGTCGCCGCTGCCCCAGCAGGCGCGGCAACAGCAACAGTCGAAGCCCCAACAGCAGTCGCGTCAGCAACAGTCCCAGCAGTCCTGGTAGGCATCCGTCGCCGTCACCGGGTCCGGATCTGCCGGTCACTCGGTGGCGGCCCTTTGAATGGGTTGCAGTCTGAGTCGGAAGACCGATTGATTCCTAGTTGCGCAGCGTTCTACTTCGGCGCCCACAACCCGATCGCCACGCCACCCGGGGCCCGCACGATCGCGATCCAGCCGTTCCCGCCGGGGATCTCGTTCGGAGGGAACATTTCCTTCGCGCCTGCCTTGATGGCCCGCTCGTAGGCGGACTTGATGTCGGGGACCTCGCAATAGGGGGTGGAACCGGGGGCTTCAGGACGGTCGACAAACGGCACCCCGTCCTTCCCTTGCGGCGGGAGACGGGTGGTCGCGCGGATTCCGCCTCCCGTGCGGTCGCCGAAGCTCCACGGGTGATAAGGTCCCGTTGGCGTCGGCATCGAATCCCCGAACTTCCAGCCGAGCACCTTCCGACACCACTCCCTCGTCGCGTTCGGGTCATCGCTCGCGAGCTCCGTATGCGAGATGAAGCCGGGACGAATCTTGCGGTTCGTGGTGGGGCGCCTGCGTGTACTCGTCTTCCGTTTCGAGGATTTCCGGCTTGCCATGGGAGCATCCCCTGAAGTAAGGGGCAGCGCCGATGACGAAATCGGTCTTAAGGATTATTCCCTCGAGGTCTGCCAACGGTGGCGAATCGGATCCGATTCAGCGAACGATTCTTTGGGCCGAGGTCAGGGAGCTTCCTGTGGTACGATCGACTTTCTCCACCACGCTCCCTTTCTGGAGAGGTTCCCAGAAGCTGGGCCAGCCCGTTCCGGATTCGAACTTTGTCTTTGAGGAAAATAGCGCTTGACCACAAACGACACAGTCGTAGACACCGAGTGCGTGGTTGTCCCAGTATTCTCCGGTGAAGGGTCGCTCGGTTCCTTTGTTGATGCAAACTTCGTACTGCAACGGCGTGAGTTCGTTCTTGAGTTTCGCTTTGTCGAATTTCTCCACGAGGATAGACGCGCGCCCGGTCCGTTTAAGGTTTTCGAGAGCCTTCGTCGATGCCGGGACGCTTGCGCGCTTTCCCCATCCTCGCTAGCGGAAGGGATATGCCGATATGGAGGGATAGAGGGTTCGACATGGGCAAATTCAGGGAGCGGTTGACGAAAATACGGATCGATTGGAGTCTGGAAACCACGCCCGGCATTTACTTCGCCGTCACGATCTTTGGAGCCCTCGTGTTCACGTCGGTGGCGTTCAGTCTTGCCGTCTTTGGATACCTCGGTACGGTCGGAAGCTTCGACGGGTCGGCGGTGTGTTTTGTCGCGACATTGCTTCCGCCTTTCGTGGTCTTTGTCCTGTGGATCCGCTACCGCGCCAAGTGGTTCCGCGTCAACTTCCCGTCGTTCCGATGAGGCCTGAGTTACCTGCCAAAACCAGGTGATTGCGGGCACGGGAGATTCGGGGGCCTTCGGCCTCCGGAAGCGCTTCCCTACTTACTTGCCTGCGAGAGGCCTGATCGGAGGCCGTAAGACGGGCGTCGAGGAGCTTCGCGCGGCGAGCTTAAGCGGAAAGGGGCCACCAGTCCGGAATTCAATCTAGTCAGATCAAAACCGATTCAAGGCGATGAGTACGGGCCTGCTCGGATTCGAACCTAGCGAGGTCCGCGGTGCTTGGTTAGGTTCCCACAGGTCTGTGTCAAGGTTTCATCACCGAAATTCGATCTTGCGGGATTCAAGTCCACGCAGGAGGGAACCTCGGGTCCACAGCTTCGAGCCCCTCCCGCACGATCCGCGCTGCGGCGAAGTTCCGAAACCATTTCTTGTCCACGGGACGATGTGACATGGCGCTCGCCTCGGGGTGCACCTCCGGAAGGTACCAATCGCCGTTCCGGCGGTGCGAAAAGGATTCACGCGCTCTCCTCGCTGGACATCAATCGCCCGATTGTGTGAAGGTTCGCTTGTGACGCCTAAGGCCCAACTCCGAGGAATCGGGCCTCTCAGGATTTGGCAATTCCTTTAACCTGAACGACCTTCGGGCTCCCGGCGACACGAGTGGATGGACCGACATTTTCGCTCCAAGATTCATCCCTGATAAACTTGACAGGCCGAATATGTAGGGAGGCTTGCGTTCCTTCCCCCCGAATGGACCCTCGCGGGAAAACGATGGGGACACCAAGTCGGATCGCTCACCGCTCTCTGGCCGGCCTGCTCGTGGGCCTCGTCTTGGCCGCCTCCCTCTCGCTCGTCATGGGGGCCCAAGGCCAACTTCACGTCTCTGCGACCGGTGCCACGAGGATCATGGCAGCCGGCGACTCGAACACGCTCGGTGTTGGGACACCGGATTTCGGGGGCTACCGGGTGTCGCTCTACCAAATCCTGTCCGGCCGCGGCTTCGCATTCGACATGGTCGGAACGCAATGGAACGGACCCGCGGAGTTGCCCGATAAGGCACACGAGGGCTACGGGGGCTACACGATCGATGACCTCGCGGCCATCATGCCGGACAAGTTGAACCAAAACCCGCCGGACCTGATGCTTTTGATGATCGGCTCAAACGACGTAACAAAGAGTGTGGACATGCCGAATGCGCCGACGAGGCTTGGCCATCTGCTGGACATGATCCTCGCGAGCCCGTCCGTGCAGCGCGTCATACTGTCCACAATACCGCCATTCAATCTCGACTGGCCGGAAGGGCAGCAGGCGATCCGGGACTACAACGCAGCGCTGCCCGGAGTTGTGGGCGCGCGCCCTCACGTCACGCTGGTCGACGTGTACCCGCAGATCGACCCCGCGACGGACATGGCGGACGGCGTACACCTGAACCCCAATGGG
>VBMR01000250.1:2982-4674 GCA_005878325.1 Methanobacteriota archaeon
ATCGGGTACCGGTATCGCAGGTCGGACCGTGACCCTGGAGTGGTCCGCGGACCAAATCACGTGGTACCTCGAAGCGCAGATCGGACAGTTCCCTGCCACAGACGGGAACGGCGGCTTCTCGGGCGCGATGGCCTTCCGGCCGAACGCGCCCCGGGACGAGTACCTCCGCGCCCGGTTCGCGGGCGATTCGACCTACGGGACCTCGTTGAGTTCCGTCGTCGCGCAAAGCGTCGTTGCGGCGAACGCGCCACCAGGCAATCCGGGCCTGCCGCAGGTAGCTTCGACGGTCAGCGGGACCGCGGGGGCGAACGGTTGGTTCGTTTCGCCGGTGACGGTCACCCTGACAGTGACCGGCGGGACGTCCCCGACGATCCGCTACCGGATCGATGACACCCCGTGGACGAGCTATCGCGTTTCGTTCCAGATCCCGGAAGGCCGCCACACGGTCCAGTACCAAGCGGTCGACGGCAACGGCGCCTTCGGGCAGTCGAAAAACGAATACTTCGATATCGATGAGACAGCGCCGATCGTCGCCGCGAACGCGGGCGACCTCGTGCTCGCCCCGGAGGCACCCCTGACGTGGACCGGATCCGACGCGCTGTCAGGGATCGCGGGCTACCTAGTCAGCGTCAACGGCGGCTCCTTCCGGATGATCGGGGCCCAGCCTCGCGTCGATGGTCCGTGGGCCGTGGGTTCCCACTCCGTCATCGTGAAAGCGGACGATGAAGCGGGCAACGTTGCCACGACGACGATCACGTTCCGCGTGGACGCGAGCAAGCCTCCGACCCAGCCGGCACCGGAGCCGGCCCCCTCTCTGAGCACGCTGACGGAGGGACCGGTCCTCGCGATATTCGCCATTTCTCTAGCCGGTGCCGGCGGCTTGTTGTACGGTCCCGCGCGACGGGGCCGTATGGCGGCCAGAAAGGGACGGAAACCCGTACGGAAGAATTCAACGTCATCGCGCCGTTCGTTCGACGACCCGGACGACGACACGGACTCTCTCCTGTAAGGCGATTGATCCGAGCCTGCACCGAAGCAAAGTTGGAATGATTGACCGAAGGGCCAGGTCGACGCTCGGTCTCGTCCAACAAACCGGAAGGCCAGTTGGAGGATGCAGGGTACGGGCCTGTGCGGACTCGAATCCCGGTCAGAGGCTCCGGAGACCTCCGTTTCGAACGTAGTTAGCGTTGTGCCTCGCGGTCCCTGCCGTCTTCACGACCTTGGAATCGCGAGTCGGTTAAGTTCGTCGAACGAGATGGCGCCCTCGATGAGGCTGTCGTAGGTGCCACGTTCGAGGACCTCCTTCGCTGCGCGCCTGAGGAGCCCGAAGGTCGCGTACGACGCAGCCGGCCCGAAGCTTACTCGGGCGACACCAAGCCTCTCCAGCTCGGCGACGGGCGGCAGGCCCTTTCTCACCATCACGTTGACGGGACACGCGAGCTCCTTCACAAACCGCGCGATCCCGACCGCGTCCGTGAGGCCCATGGGATAGACACAATCGACTTTGGCGTCCCGATATGCGGTCGCACGACGGACGGCCTCCTCGAACCTCGCCTCCTCGTCTCCCGGGGCATACCGGAGCGCATCGGTCCGAGCGTTGATCATGAGAGGAACGTGGAGGGATTCCCCGACCCTCCGAAGGGCGCGAAGTTTCCGGATCTGGGCTTCGAGGGAGTGTAGCTTCTTCGTGCC
>VBMR01000160.1 GCA_005878325.1 Methanobacteriota archaeon
CCTCGCGGAATCGAGAACGGCTACCTCGCGGTCAGTCCCACGCGATCCTGTCGGTCGTGTAGAACCAGGTTCCGACCTCCGTGAACGCGTAGGTTGAGACGCCGAGCGTGGCGTGCCACACCCGATAATCCGCGGCCGCAAAGTCCCCGTATTGGTCGAAGATCTTGTGCCCGCTCGCCCCGATATATTGCTGCCCCACGAGGGGGATCATTGCGCGGATCGCCTCCCCATCGTATTTCCCGGCGCGCAGGACTGCGAGCATCGCAATCCATGCCGCGTCGTACGCGTAGTATGCGTAGGGCGAAGGGTCCCGTCCGTACTTCGCCTTGTAGGCGGCTTCGAAAGCAACGACCACGGGGTTCTTCGCCGCGGAGGCAAAGAAACCGGTCAGGTTCCGGGCCACGAGGAAGTCACCGATCGCGGTCGGAGCGGTCGGCGGGAGGAACGCGCTCCGCCTGAGGGTCTCGGAGCCGAACCACCGGACGCTGCTCAAGGTCGCATCCTGGCGCGCACGATCCAAGATGTCCAGGCCATCTGACTCGAATGCGATGATGAGGACGGCGGTCTGAGCGTCCGCGCCATAACCGGCGACTGCGGTGCTAAGGGCCGTGATCTCGTTGGCGTGGTTCGTGGCGAGGGGGTCATACATTACCTTCGTGACTTGTCCGTTGAACGGCGCGGCCTTGTACAGACTCTCCGTGAGGTTCGCAATCCCGCGGCCGTAGTCGTCGTCTCGTGAAATCACGCCGATCTTTGTGATCCCTGCCGTCGCGAAGAGTCGGCAGAGGGCCCGGGCCTGGAAGGCGTCGTTTGGCGCGGCTCGGAAGGAATAATCGTCCACCGCCAGTTGTGGCGCGGTGGAGGATGGGCTAATCGAAACGACCTTGTTCGCGTTCGCGAGGGGCATGATAGCGTTCACCTCGCTACTCGAAAGCGGTCCCACGATCACCTTGACCCCCGCGGCGACGAGGGCATTGAATGAGTTGGTCGCCCCACCCGGTGTACCGCCCGAATCCTCGTGAATTCGCTGGAATTGGATGGGCGACCCCGCGGCCACAAGTTGATCGTTCATCTGGTCAACCGCGAGGAACGCACCGTCCCTGCGCAATGGACCATCCGTCGCATACGAACCGCTAATCGCAATCTCGATCCCGATTGGGTAGGTGATTGCTCCCGTGGTGCCGCGGGGCAGGGTCGCGACGTAGGCGAGTCCGCCCCCGAAGACGATCGTGAGGACGAGGAATATCGCCGTCAGTATCCTCCACTTGTCCATTTTCCCCCCAGGAATTGGCGCTGCCATGCCGGGGAATCGGGGGCAGGGACCTTAACCTTACGCAATGGCGGGCGCGGCCGAACGCGGCCGTCGTCACGCGGCGCGGGTTGCCCCTCCATGCACCTGACGCTTTACGGGGTGTCGGAGCTCTCAGGCGTCGATTTCGACGGCGTTGCATCAGCAGCCGCGACCGCCAAGGCGGGCGTTCGTACGGGGGTCTCGGGGAGCAGGCCTTCCGGTCCATGACGGTCATTGCAATCGCGCCGACCAAAGCGCCGCGGTGGTTCGCCGCCCCACCCAGGAGGACCATCGCCACGACGAGGAACGTCGTCTGCGGGACGAAGTCATCTGCCGCGACCGTCTGGTACCAGAAGGCCCAGAGGACCCCAGCGATGGCAGCGATCCCACTCCCGACGGCGAGCACCAAGGCTTTGACCTGAGGGGCCCGCTTCCCCAGGACGTTCGAGACGAGTTCATCGTCCCGTACCGACTTCAGGACGCGTCCGAACGGCGTGTTCGAGAGACGCTGCACAAGCAGGAAGACTACGAGGGCGAGGGCAAGGGCGACCAGCGAGAACGCCACCCGGCCCGTTCGGTCCCCCAGGAAGACGAACGGATTGGGAACTCCGCCGGTCCCGATGTTCCCGCCTGCGATCGGTTGATACGTGCGGACGAAGACGCGACCGACCTCCCCGACCGCGATGAGGACGATCGCAAGGAAGTCTCCCCGGAGCCGCAGGGCCGGATACGATGCGAGCACTCCGAACGCCGCTCCGGCGAGCGTGGCGAGGACGAGGATGACCGCGAACAGGCCCAGAATTGCTCCGGGATTCGCGGCCGCGTACAGGAGGCGGGCGTTCGCGGCGCGGGCCGTGAACAAGTCCTCCCCGTACCCGGTCAGGGCCGCAATCGTATGGGCCACAACGGCGCCCGCCACGTAAGCCCCGATGGAGAGGAAGAAGACTTTCCCCAGGTTCGGCTGACCCGTGTACCCGTATTCAAGGTTGAAGCTGAGGGCCAAGATCGCGTAGATCCCGAAGAGGGTCGCGATGGAGGTGTACAGGAAAAGGAGATCCGCCGCGGGCTCACCCCCTCAATGAACCGATGCGCTTCGCCCACGCCCGGATCCCTCTCAAGCTCTCTCGCATCCGTCGCGGGACCTGGCGAAGGCCCTCGATCGTGTCCTTCCAGGTAAGGCCCGCGAATCCGGTCGGACGAATCAAGAACACAATGACGATGATGACCAGGGCGATCATCGGCTTGTACGCCGTATCCACACCGTACGCACCATGGAGGATGGTGGTTCCGAAGTTCTCCGCGGCGCCAACGATGTAACCACCCGCGATCGTCCCGGCCACGCTCACGAAGCCGCCGAGGATCGAGGACGCGAAAGTCCAGAGGAGGGCCCGCCATCCCGTCTCCGGATCCGTGGGGGCGTAGACGGACCAGAAGGCGCCCGCGATCCCCGCGAACCCGCCGGCCAGGATCCACGTCACCCTTCGGATCTGGTCCGTGCGGATCCCGGAGGCGCGAGCCAAATCGAAGTTCGAGGCCATGGCCCGCATTCCCTTGCCGATTCGAGTCCGGGTGAATAGCAGATGAAGCGAAATGACCGAGGCTGCGGTCGCGGCCGGGACCCAGAGGTGAAGGGTCGTCAGGTTGGCGCCGGGACCGAAGCCGATGAGCGTGTCCGCGAGGAGGTTGGACTTCACGCTCAGAATGTTGTACAGGTTCGCGAAGATTGCGATCACATAGCGAATGATGAGGCCCACGCCGATCGAGGCGACCAGGAGGTGAAGCGAAGTCGCGCCTCGTTTGAACAGCGGCTTGAAGGCGAGTTCGTCCGCCGCGAGCGCAATGAGTGCGGAGGCGACGAACGCGAGCAGAAGGGCCTCGCCGAGGCCTCGGCCCCAGCCATTCACCGCGACGACGCCCGCGTAGCTGCCCACGGTGACGAGCTCCGCGTGGGCGAAGTTCGGGATCCGCGTGACCTTGTACGTGATCGTGAGGCCGAGGGCCATCATCGTGTACAGAGACCCGAGGACGATGGAATCGAGGAGCGGCGCGGCGAGGTCGACCATCGCGGCGCCAGGGGAGAGGCGCACAGCCTATTATGCCGTTCCCCGCGGAGGGCGCCGCGCTTTCTTATCCCGGGTCCCGATCCCTCCCGCCATGCTGACGTTCGAGACGGTCGCGGTCGTCGTCCGGGATGAGAAGAAAGCAATGAAATTCTGGAAGGACAAGATCGGCCTCCGGGTCGTAACGTCATGGCCTCACTGGGTTACCGTCGCCCCTCGGGGGTCCAACGTGCGGCTCCACCTGTGCCCTGATTCCCGGCCGGAGAAAGGAAACACGGGCTTCCTGTTCTCGACGAAGGACATCGTGCGGGAGGAGAAGAGGCTCCGAAGCAATGGCGTGAAGATCACCCAGCCAATCAAGAAGGAGGACTGGGGCACGATTTTTTGGTTCGCGGACCCCGACGGAAACGAGTTCCAGGTCATTCAGGACGAGTAGAGATAAGGAAAAGGCCGCGGCCTACTCAATTCCGCCGTCATTCCGCGGCATGGCACTCAGGGGCTCTCAGACGTGGCCACATCACGCCCTCGGCTCCGGGGAACCGACGCGTGGCCCACTTCCGCCACCGCCAATTCGCCCGGCGCTCGCATCGCGTACGCCTCCAGGTAGGGCCTGAGGTTTTGTAGGATCCGGGCCTCCGCCTTCCGAAGGTGCTCGCTGAACGTCGATGCGGAAAGTCCCGCCCCATCCGCGAGGCGTCGGATATCCGTCTCGCTGGGTACAGAATAATACCCATGCCGAAGGCCGGAGAGCAAGGCGGACGACTGACGTTCCGTGAGGCCCGTGAATACGTCCGACGCGGGCATGAGCATCATCTGCTCCGTCTCGAGGTTCTCGATGGGACGCAGGGACCCGAGCCGCAGCTCGCCAATCTTGCGGATCTCCGCGAACATCTCCCGGATGGACCGATCGCTCCATGCGATGACCCTCCACGACTCCCAGCCGTCCCGGTACACAATTGGCGGGATGTCCCAGACGCCGACGGAAGAGAGGATCGCGCTGATCGTGGTCCCTTCTCCGGACCACGCGTGGCACGCCTCCTCCGTCACGAGGACCATCCCCTCCGCGGTCGAGTACATGTGGCGCCCGCCGAACTGAGACACGACCGCCTCCCGGAAGGCTTGCAGTTGGAGGTCCGGCCCGGTCGCCTGGAAGATCTCTCGATGACTCATGGACCACTGCATGATCCGCAGGTCCGGAAGCTTTCGAGAGAGATTGCCCACCGAGCAATCGTGTCGCACCTCCATGGACGCCGCGTACAACCCCCGGTCGGTCGATTCGGAAACGGCCATGACGATCGCGGGGCCAGCGTGATGCGGCGGCTTAACGGTTGGGCCGTTTCACAACGGCTGCTTTGCGGAACGACTGTGAATCCGGTCCCCCGCGTTGCGGACCGATCAGGATTCGGACGGGCTCGAATCCTCCAGCCATGCCACCCGCCACACTCTCCAGAGGGCGGTGGGGTCCGTCAGGGGGTCCCCGTGGACGAGGAAGAAATCCGCGGGACCTCCCTCGACGATGCAACCGGCCTCGACCTGACCGAGGAGTTCGCCGCCCCGAACGGTCGCGGACGCGAGGGCCTCCCAAGGCTCGAGACCCGCTTCCACGAGCGACTCGACCTCCCATGCGAGGTGGTTGGCCCGCAAGGATCCTCCACCGAAATCGGTCCCAGCGGCGATCCGGACCCCGGCTCGATGCGCCAATTGTACGGACTCGATGGCCCTCTCCTGCCTCCGCGCCGCGCGCTCCTTCCCTTCGTCGCCGGCAAACCGAGGCAGGGTCGTCGTCTGGGAGAAGGACCGCCACGATCGGAAGATCGCCAGCGTGCTGACGAGGAAGGTCCCCTGGCGCGCCATCTTCCAGGCTGCATCCGAATCGAGTTCGAAGCCGTGCTCGAGCGAATCGACCCCGGCGTCGATCCCCACGCGCGCCCCGACGAGGTAGCCGGAATGGGCGGTGACCTTCGTCCCTCGGGCGTGGGCCATCTCGACCACGGCCCGGACGTCCTCCGTCGACCAGGGCGCCGCCTCCTCCTTTTTGGGACCGTCGAGGTAGAGCTTGAGGAAGTCCGCGCCCGCATCGAGCTGGACCTTCGCGGCGGACAGGAGGGCCGGGCCGTCATCCGCCTCGACCGGGAGGCCCGAAGGCAAGAGTCCACTGTGAGCGATCCAGGTTCCTGCGACTAGGAGCCTCGGTCGGGAGAGGTTCCCGCGCCATCGCTCTCGCACCCGGAGTGCGAGGGCCTGCTTCCGCCCATCCCGAGGATCTTCCGCGGCGGGCGAACCGACGTCCCGAGCCCACCGCACGCCCGCGCGTCCGAGCAGGTCGGCGTTGTGCTCCGCCACCTCGAGCAGGTCGTCAGGAGCGTCGAACCCGCGGTCGATCCAGTGCGAGCCTCCGGGAAGGGTCACGTGGCTGTGCGCATCCACCATCCCGGGGACAATCGTCGCTCCGCCCGCGTCGATGACGCGAACGTGCGCGGGGAGTTCGCCTTCGTCGGAGGTGTCGCGAATCCAGACGATGCGGCGACCGTCGACGAGGATACTCACGCCTTTTCGCAAGGTCGGTCCGGTCCCATCCGCGAGGGCCGCGTCTCGATACAACGTCGGCCCGGCGTCCGCCATCGAACCCGGGATGTACGGTCTCGCTTAAGCCCGAATCGACTCCCAATCGATGTGTGTTTTCTGCACCGACGCGTTACCCGACGGAAGTCGGCCCATGGATCCGCGCCGCGAGGAAACTCATCCGAAGGCTCGCCTGATGCTCGCCCTCGCCTGGGTCGTGGGATTCACGATGTGGGGACTCCTTTTGGCAATCAACGCCCTCCTTCCGTCGATCCAAGCGGAGCTCGGGTTGAGCTTCACCGTCCGCTCGCTCGTCCTTGCGCTCCCGTTCCTCTCGCTCGCGGCGTTCGCGATCCCGGGCGGCTACCTCACAGACCGCTACGGAATCCATCGGACCGTCACCCTGGGTGGGGTCATCGCCTCCGCGGGCGCGGGTCTGCGGGCGGTGCCGGGTCCGCCCGCCCTGTTGCTCGCGGCGGCCTCCCTCTTCGGTGTGGGCCTGGGGCTGGTCATCCCGAATCTCCCGAAGCTCGTGAGCACGCAGCACGGAGAAAGCCGGGGACTCGCCACGGGGATCTATTCCACCGGACTAATCGCCGGAAGCGTCCTCGGAGTCTACGCCACGGGCCCACTCGCAACGGCCCTCGGGGGTTGGCGAACCGCCCTCGTGGCATGGGCCTTCGGGGGCATCTTGGCGGTCGCGGCTTGGGCCTTCCTGCTCCCGAACGATTTGCCGGTGAGGTCCGGGCCGCGGCTCGAATACCGTGCGCTCCTGCGCCGCCGCGAACTCTGGCTCCTGGCGGTGCTGTTCGCCGCCGGGAACGCGAGCTACTTCTTCCTCGTCGGAGCGTATTCGCAGATCCTGATCGTTCGAGGCCTTGGCCCCGACGCGGCCACTGCGCAGCTCGCACTCCTCATCGCGGTCGGCGTCCCAGCCATCTTCTTGGCGCCGGTCCTGTCCGACCGGACCGGCATGCGCCGACTTTTCGTCGGAGGGCCGCACGCATTGATCGCAATCCTCCTATTCGCCCTCCCGATCGTCCCGATTGCCGCCGTCTCCGTCGTCTCGGTCGGCCTCGGCTTCGCGGAGATGGCCATCTTCGCCCTCGCCCTCCTCCTGCCCGTGGACTTCTTTCCGCCCGACGAAGTCGGTCGAGCGGGCGGTCTCGTGATCTCGATCGCGTACGTGGGCGCGCTCCTCGGTCCTCTCGGATCCGGGATCGCGGTCGACCTGTTCGGGACGTTCGACGCCGCCCTCCTCGCGTTCGCTTTCCTTTCCCTGGCCTCGATCGTGGCGGTGCTGTTGCTCCCTGAGACGGGCCGTCGCGGAAGGAGACCTTAAGGTCTGGCGGACCGTGGCAGTCGGGGCATGCCCTCCCGGTTGGACCCGGCCAAGGAACAAATCGGGTCGAGGAGCAAACCCGCCCGTTTCGACCTGCTGACGCACAACCTGGGCATGGCCGCGGCCCTGGAGGATTTCCTCGCCCCCTCGTACGGCCCGGGAGGCCGCGCGAAGCTGTTCCTCGATTCGAAAGGACACGCGGTGCCCACGACGGATGGCGCCCGCATGCTCACGTTGCTCGCGTCCCCCCACCCGGTCGGCAAGATTCTCACGGCCGTAGCTTCGGCCCAGGACGAACAATGGCGGGACGGGACGAAACTCGCGGCCCTCCTGGCCCTCCGGCTCCTGCGGCGAGCGGAGCCTCTGCTCGGTCGTGGGGTCAGGCCCGCGAGAATCATCCGCGGATATGAAATCGGATTGGAGCGGGCGACGGACGCTGTGACGGAACTTGCTTCCCGACGCGATCCCTTCGAAGACGGACTCCTCCTTGGCGTCGCCCGTGGCTCGCTCGGCGGCTGGCTGGACGCGGGCCCGCGGGAGGCCATGGCAGGGGAGATCGTGACGGCGGCCGAGCAGGTTGCCACGCGCGCAGGCCCGGGGTGGAGATGCGATCGGGACGATATCCACGTCTTCGCGAAGGGACGAGGCGGGTTCGCCGTGCAACGAATCGATGGCTACATCCTCGATCGATCCCGCGACGACCCGACGATGCCCGCGCGAATCGAGGACGCCCGGATCGCCCTCCTCGACGCCGCTCCGATCCGCGGCAAGGCCGGAATCCACGAGCCCCGGCTGCGGTGGATCGGCGACACGAAGATCCGCCTGAAGAGTCCCCTGGAGGCCGAGGCCTACGCGTCCGTCGGAGAGTCATACACGGAGGAGATCGTCGCCGGGTTGCGGCATTCAGGGGCCAACGTGGTCCTCTGCCGTCTCGGCATCTCCGATTACGGGCACAAGTTGCTCGCGAAAGCGGGCATCCTCGGAATCCGCCGAATCATGCGGATCGCCTACATGGAAGACGTTGCGCGGGCGACGGGGGCCTCGTTGATCAAGGACTTCCGCCAGGTGACGCCCGACCTCCTCGGCCACGCCGGCCTCGTCGAGGAGCGATCGATCGGCGACTCCAAGTGTCTGGTCATCGAACAGTGCCCGGACCCGAAGGTCGTCAGCCTCCTGATCTCCGGTCCCGGGGACGCCGCCGCGGAGCAGTATGAAGCACAGGCCCGGAAGGCGATTGCGGCTGTCGCCTCGGTCATCGAGGACCCGCGGGTCATCCCGGGAGGCGCGGGGGCCGAGATGGCGGCTTCCGTCCGCGTGAGGCAGGCGGCCAGTGGCGTCGAGGGACGAGAGCAGCTCGCGGTCGACGCGTTCGGCCGCGCCCTCGAGGACATGGTCGCCCGCCTTGCGGCAAATCTCGGCCTCAACCCGCGGGATGCGGTCTTGGCCCTCCGTGCCGCGTGCGCGGGAGGAGCCCAAGCGGGCCTTCTTATGGGTGTGACTGGCCCAACGGATGCCGCCCACGGGTTGTTTTGGGAGCCGCTCGCGCCTCGGCTCTCCGCCTGGAGTCGAGCCGTCGAGGCGGCCGGGACGGTCCTCCGTGCAGACGATTTCCACAAGGTCTCCCGACTCCCGTCGCAGAAGGCGAAACCGGAAGGCGAATCCTCCAAGGACAAAGGAGCTTCCGCGTCGCAAGGGCGGGAGCCGCCCTAATCGTGGAGGAGCGTGGCGTCCGCCGCGTCCCATCCGACCTGAATCCGTTCGCCGCGGGTCAGAAGGTCACGTTCCCCCATTTTCTTCGCGCGGACCAGGCGCCCGTCTCCGAGGGCGACCTCATAGTGCACGTACGGACCCTTGAAGATCACGTCCTTCACCTCTCCGGAGAATCGATTCGCCATTTGACCCGCGGTGGGACCGAGTTCGAGGCGTTCGTCCGGCACGAAGAAGACGACTTGCTTTCCGGCCACGAGCGCCACGGCGTTGGACGCGGCTCGAGCACCCCGAAGTTCACCACCCCGATCCGGTCGCTCATCGTCAGGGCCTCCTCCTGGCTGTGGGTCACGAAAATGAACGTCTTCTTGAGTTCGTGCTGGAAACGCCGGAGCTCGATCTGCATCTCCTTCCGGAGTTTCTCATCCAGCGTGTTCAGGACCTCATCCAACAGGAGGACTTCGGGGGCGATGACCATGCTGCGGGCGATTGCGACGCGTTGACGCTCGCCACCCGAGAGCTCCCAGACGCGCCGTTTCTGCTTTCCGTCCAGGTTTACGAACCGAAACATCTCGTCGACCCGGCGTCGGCGCTCCTCGCTGCCGATCCCGCGGACCTTCAGCCCGTACTCGACGTTCTCCTCCGCCGTCATGTGGGGGAACAGCGCGTACTCTTGGAAAATGAGGCTCGTGTTGCGGCGATACGGCGGCACGCGGGTCATGTCCTTCCCGGCGATGATCACCTCACCCGAGTCGGGGGTCTCGAGGCCGGCGAGGATCTTGAGCAGCGTCGACTTCCCGCTCCCGCTCGGACCGAGGAGGGTGAAGAATTCCCCCTGCCGGACGTCGAGGGAGATCCCTTTCAGCGCCTTCACGTCGCCTGGGAACGTCTTCGACAGATTGCGAATCCGGACCAGGGATTCCTGATCTGGCTCCATACTCCTTTCCCCCGACCGGCCGACTCAAGTCGGCCAGTGTCTCCCGCCTTGGCATCATTCTCGCCATCATATAAGAAGCCATGCGGGGGCTTCGTTCCGTTGTCGAATTGACGGCGCCCCGTTCGAAGTCCGACCGCGAGAATCGCCCCCGAGGCGAATAGGTTTTTACTGAGGGCAGCCGTTCGAGTTTCGGTGGCCGTCGTGGAGGACGTGAAGGTCGTTGGTTTTCTTGGCCTCGGGAACATGGGGACGCCCATGGCGGGGAATCTGTTGAAGGCGGGATTCTCGGTCGTCGTCTGGAACCGGACGAAGTCGAAGGCGAAGCCGCTGCTCGAAAAGGGCGCGATCGGGGCCGATCATCCACGCCAGGTGGCGGAAAAGTCGGATGTCGTGATCACGATGGTCGCCGACGCCTCCGCCGTCCGCGAGGTCCTCCTGGGACCCGATGGTGTGGCCGCCTCAAACCGCCGCGGGCTTCGCGTCCTTGAGATGAGCACAATCTCTCCCGCGGACTCAATCGGAATTGCGCAGGAGCTATCGAGGCGCGGCATGGCCATGCTCGACTGCCCCGTGTCGGGCAGCGTGAAGGCCGCGGCGGACGCGTCGCTGACCCTGATTGTCGGTGGCGACCCGTCCGTCCTGGAGAGCGTGAAGCCTGTGCTCCAAGCGATGGCGAAGAACGTGTTCCACATGGGACCGAACGGGGCCGGGTGCTACATGAAGCTCGTCAACAATGTCGTCCTCGCGGCGATGCTAGCGGGTTTCTCGGAGGCACTGGTCCTCGGCAAGAAGGGCGGCCTGCCACCCCAGAAGATGCTCGACGTGATCCTCCAAGGATCCGCTCGTTCGCCCCTCCTCGAGTTCAAGGGAAAGGCCATCGTCGATGCCAATTTCGCTCCAACCTTCGCCCTCCGCCTGATGAAGAAAGACCTGACCCTCGCCCTCGCAACCGCGAACGAAGTGAAAGCCCCAATGCCACTGACCTCGTTCGTCAACGAGCTTCACCAGGCCGCCATCGCGGCGGGCCTCGGCGATCGCGACTTCTCCGCCATCGCGCAAGTGTTCGATGGCCTTGCAAAGGCGGGATGACATGGCCGTCGCAACTCGCCGGAGGCGGCGGATCGCGCCGGACCTCGCGGAGGAGTTCGAACGCCCGGACCGGACTATCTTGCAGAACCTCCAGAAGGACGCGAAGATCGGCTTGAGCGACCTAGCGAAGGCGACCGGTCTCGCCTCGTCCTCGGTTCACTATCGGATCAAACGGCTCGAGGCCAAGCAGGTGATCAAGGGCTACATGGCGGTCGTCGACCCGAGCAAGCTCGGATACGACATCCTCGCGGTGAGCTTCATCCGGTCGAAGTACGATCCGAAATCCTACGAGCGACTGAGCCAGGCTCTGCCCCGAATCCCCGGCGTGTGGGCCGTCTATTTCCTGATGGGAGACACGGACTATGTCGTCCTCATCCGGGCCAAGAACCGGGCCGACTTGAACCGGATCGTCTACAAACTCATCTCGATGCGGGACATCGAGCGTTCGGACACCCGAGTCGTGATTGAGCGCCTGAAGGAAGACATCTCGGTCGTCACGACCTAGGCGGCGGCGTTCAGCGAAGAGCCGTCGGTCTCCCGCGCAAAGGGCCGGTTCGGGAGGATAATCGTTCCGATGCCTAGGACGATCCCTGCTTTGACGAGATCCAAGGGAATGAACGGGATGACCGCGCGGACCATCAGGTCGCCGAAGGAGAGTCCTCCCCTCGAAGTGACGAGACCGAAGCCGGTGGTCCACCATGCGAAGAACCAGACGGACCCGAACAGGTACACGAGCGAGGTCCCCGCCAAGAGCAGGAGGCCGAGGAACTGGGGACGGCGGTATCGGACTCGAGAGTCGACCGCCCAGCCGACTACCGTCGCCGCGGCGATGAACCCGAGTATGTAACCGAACGTGGGCCCGGTGAGGATCGCCAAACCTCCGATGCCCCGGTAGAGTCCGGGCACGCCGTCGAAGAAAGGCTCGGGATTCGCATTCGGCCCCGCGAACCAGGGAACCCCAAGGATCCCGACGAACGCATAGAGGACTTGACTCAGGCCCCCGAGATGTTTTCCCAGGACAACAGCGGACGCCAAGACGAAGAAGAGCTGGCCCGTGATCGGGACCGGAGTCCACGGAAGATACACTTTGATGAGCGCCCCGAATCCTGTGAAACATGCAAACAGCGCTGCCAAACCGAGGCGCACGAGGAAGTCGCTCTCAAATCGCCATCGATAGAAGTTGTAGGTGATCGTCCGGACCCGAGTGATCGTAGCGCCCGCTGCCAACCTCGCTCACCCGCCGGCCCGAATGTACGGGCCCAATATAACGCTAGTGGGGTGCACGGGTCGGCCTCAACCAAGTTTGATCTGCGGGGCGATCGCGGTGGTGTACTGGCCTGACTGGAACGTGGCGTTCTCGAGGAGCGCCCGGTGGAATGGAATCGTCGTCTTCACTCCTTCGACCTGGAATTCCGAGAGCGCTCGGGACATCCGACGGATCGCGAGGTGGCGGCTCCCAGCCCACACGATGAGCTTCGCCAGCAAGGGATCGTACAAGAAGGAGACCGTTTGGCCGGCAGCGACCCCTGCGTCGACGCGGACATGCGGTCCGCCCGGTTCGATCCACTTCGAGATTGTGCCGGGGCTCGGCATGAAGTTCTTCGCGGGATCCTCCGCGTTGATTCGGCATTCGATCGCGTGTCCTCGACGATCGATTTCGCCCTGGGCAGGTAGATGCGCTTCGGCTGCCGCAATCTGCAACTGCATGTGGACCAGGTCCAAGCCCGTCGTCGCCTCCGTAATCGGATGCTCGACCTGCAGACGCGTGTTCATCTCGAGAAAGTAGAAGCGACCTCGGGAAACGATGAACTCCAAGGTGCCCAGGTTTGCGTAGCCGGCCGCCTGCGCGATCCGCACCGCGGCGTTTCCCATCTCCTCCCGGAGATCTTCGGTTAGGGCCATCGAGGGAGTCTCTTCCAACAGTTTCTGGAAGCGCCGCTGGACCGTGCACTCCCGCTCGAACAGGTGGATCGTGCGACCGTGGCCGTCGGAGGCCACCTGGATCTCGACGTGCCTTGGATCCTCGAGGAGCTTTTCGACGATCAGTCGTCCATCGCCGAAGGCTGCCAGGGCCAAGCGCTGCGTCGTCTCGAACGCGCTTTGCAGCTCGTCCTTGTCCCTTGCAACCTTCATCCCGATTCCGCCTCCGCCCGCGGATGCCTTCAACAGGACCGGGTAGCCGAGTCGCCCGGCAATCGTGAGCGCTTCCTCGACCCGCGGGACGATCCCGTCGCTTCCGGGGATCGTGGGGAGGCCGAGGCCCTTCACGAGTTCGCGGGAGGGAGCCTTGCCTCCCATCGCGCGCATCGCCGCGGAGGGCGGCCCGATGAACACGATCCCCTCCTGGGCGCAAGCTTCCGGGAAGGCCGCGTTCTCCGAAAGGAGGCCGTACCCCGGATGGATCGCTTCTGCGCGCGTCTTCGCCGCGGCGTCAAGAATTTTTCGCATGTCCAGATAGGTCTCGGAGAGCTTCGCCCCACCCAGGGGGACCGATTCATCCGCGAGGCGGACGAAGGGGCTGGTGGCATCGGGTTCCGAATACACCGCGACCGTCCGGATGCCCAGCTCGCGGCAGCCCCGAATCACCCGGACCGCGATTTCTCCCCGATTCGCGACCAGGACGGTGTTGAACATCGCAGGGCGAAACCGTCACCGTTCCTAAAGGCTTTCAGCCTGGCCCGCCCGCGATGGAAAGATAGTTATCGCATTCGGGGCATGCAACAGACGTGCGGCGCTGGGGGAGCGTCTTGCTGCTCATCATCCTGCTCGTGGCGAGCGCTGGAGTCGCCTGCGCCTCCCACAAACCCCTGTACAAGGGGAGCGCCGACGCTTTGGCTCCCGGGGCCTGGGAGGCGCACTTCGTCTGGCTTCGGAGCGACTACT
The DNA here is from genome assembly GCA_005878325.1 of Methanobacteriota archaeon. Lineage (GTDB taxonomy): Archaea > Thermoplasmatota > Thermoplasmata > RBG-16-68-12 > RBG-16-68-12 > RBG-16-68-12. The sequence goes on from VBMR01000160.1 coordinate 13,872, forward strand.
TCACGTACACCGGAGAAATCTGGTGGGAAGTCTACGTCGATCCGCCCGGAGGCGTCGACGTCCTCTTCTTCGATCTGCAGAATTTCGAGGCTTTCCGAGACGGACAAGCGGCGCGACCTCTCCTCGATCCGCTCGTCGCGGTCCCCGACGGGACGCAACGACTCACGGACCTGACCGGTGACCTCCCATACTTCCTGGTCCTCCGGAATGGCGGTACCGCGAGCGAACGGGTCACCTGGACGATCTACGCCGAAATCGACTGGCGGCGGTGGCAGGGGCAACCGCCCGGTCCGGACTGGAACCTCACGATCGCCATGTCGTCGCCGCCACTGAACCGCTCAGACGCATGGGAGACGACGTTCTCGGAGCCCGCCGTGTTCGTCTACCACTGCCTTCCTCACATCGATATGACGGGGATCGTCGAGGTCGTGCCCTCGACCGGAACGTCCGGCCCCGTCAATGTGACCATCAGCCACATGGGCTTCCATCCCGAAGTGATCCGAGTTCCCGTCGGGACCACGGTCCGCTGGACGAACCTCGACAACCTAACGCACAGCGTCAATCTCGCGCTGATCCCCGGCGGGTTCGTCCTCCCACCGTCCTCGGTCCTCGGGTCGGTCCTCCCGATCGCCCTCGTCGTCGCCGCAGTGACCGTCGTCATTGCGTTGCTCGTTTTGCGAAGGAGAGAGCGGCGTCCCGAAGGAACTTCGAAGACAGAAGAGTCGCGCTGAACGAACGCCGGTCGCACGAATAAGGATAAATAGCGTCCGCCCCCTTTCTTGTCGAATCGGACCGTCATCCCTGGGATCGATTCCTTGGGACGGGAGGAATGGGGTGGCGCATCGGAGTGCGCGGTACGACTACGGTGGCGATCGATACGTCTTCGTAGAGTTCAGCATCGACATGGAGCTGGCGGAAAATTTCAAGACGCTCTCCATGGCGGAGGCGATCAAGCAAGCGCACATCCCGGGGATCGTCGAAGTGATTCCCTCCATCTGCTCGATGCTCGTCGAGTATGATCGGGCGAGCATCCACGCGGACCCGCTGATCCGCAGGCTCCGGGAAATCGAAGGGTCGATGACCCAGCTCACGGAGATCCCGACGCGGATCATCGACTTCCCGATCCTCTTCGCCGACCCCTGGACCACGGAGTGTGCGGAGACCTTCAAATCGCATCACAACACGGGACAGGTCCCGAACCTCGACTTCGTGGCGGAAGTGAACGGCTACAAGGACCGTGAGTCCTTCATCCACGCCTTGTGCGCCACTCCCTATTGGACCGTCATGGTCGGGTTCACGCCAGGCCTTCCGTGGCTCTATCCGCTCGGCGTGCGAAACGAGGAGGCGATCCAGGCGCCGAAGTACAACCGGCCGCGCACGTGGACGCCAGACCGCGCGGTGGGGCTCGGCGGCGCCTTCCTCGCGATCTATTCCGTCCGCAACCCCGGAGGATATCAGCTCCTGGGGCGAACCACCAACCCGATCTACGACGCGCGGCAGCGGCATCCCGATTTCAAGGAGAACCCCGTGCTCCTCAAGCCGGGCGACATCCTCAAGTGGCGGTCCGTGACCCGCGAGGAATACGACCAGATCTGGGCCGGGGTCGAGGACGGGACGTATCGCTTCGGAATCAAGCCGGTCACCGTCGAGCCGGAAGCCTACCTCCGAGACCCGCGAGGGTACACGGCGGCGAATCTGGGAGGGAGCTGAAGTGCTCGAGGTCGTCCAACACGGGATCGAGGCGACCGTGCAGGACCTGTACGGTCGGCCCGGCTACTACTCCCAAGGGATCCCGCCCTCCGGGGCGCAGGACGGCACGAGCTTGGGACTTGCGAACCTTCTCGTCGGGAATGACAAGAACGAGGCGGCGATCGAGATTACGCTCCTGGGCCCGCAGATTCGGTTCCGAGATGAACACACGATTGGCCTCACGGGGGGCGACCTGTCGCCCAAGTTGAACGGCTCGCCGGCAACGATGTGGGAGAGCTTCGCAGTCCGAAAGGACGACCTCCTGACGTTTGGCAGGATCGAGAAAGGCTGCCGCGCCTATCTCGCGGTCGCGGGTGGCATCGATGTGCCGGAGGTCCTCGGCAGCAAGGCCACCTACGCGCGGGGCGAAATCGGCGGCCACGAGGGCCGGCCCCTCCAGAAAGGCGACGTCCTCGCCACCGGGAAACCGAAGGCAGCCGCGGAGGACCTGATCGGGCGGCGCGTGAAGCCGGACCGGATTCCCCGCTACACGAACCGATGGGAACAACGAATCGTCGTCGGAATCGAGAGCTACGTCTACACGGACACCGGGATCAAGACCTTCCTCACTGCGGACTGGCAGGTCTCGAGCAAGATCGATCGTGTCGGGTACCGATATACAGGACCCCAGCTCGAGTGCGTGAAGCGCACGCCTCCGTTCGGGGCGGGTTCCGATCCCACGAACGTCGTGGATTCCGGATATCCGGTGGGAAGCGTACACACGACAGGACCCGGCGTTGAGCCGATCCTCCTTCCGAATGACGCGGTCAGCGGGGGCGGATTCGCGACGATCGGGACCGTCATCACGGTGGACCTGGACCGCGTGGGCCAGAGCAAGACCGGCGACGTCACGCATTTCAAGTCGGTCAGCGTTGAGGAAGGCTACCGCGCCTGGGAGGAGCGGGAACGCCTCTTGACGGAGTCGTCGATCGAACAGGGCAGGTGAACAGCGTGGTCTTGCGGGTGGACTTGAACTGCGACATGGGAGAAAGTTACGGGATCTGGAAGCTCGGACGGGACGAGGAGGTCATGCCCTTCGTCACGTCGGCGAACATCGCCTGCGGCTTCCACGCGAGCGACCCGCACGTGATGCGGAAGACGGTCTTGCTGGCGAAGAAGCATGGCGTGGGCGTCGGAGCCCACACGGGCTTCCCAGACCGGGAGGGGTTCGGGCGCCGCTACATCCAAGTGCCGAAGGACGAGTTGAAGGACGACATCATCTACCAGGTGGGAGCGCTCGCCGGGTTCCTGAAGGCGAACGGGATGAAGCTCCAGCACGTGAAGCCGCACGGCGCGATGTACACGGTCGCGGTGAATGACGAGGAACTGTCCGAGGGCATCGTCGAGGGGATCCAAGAATATGATCCGGAACTGCTGCTGTTCGCGATGCCGAATTCCCTGACCTACAAGATCGCGCAGAAACGCGGTCTGCCCGTGGTCCCGGAGGGGTTCGTAGAACTGAACTACCTGCCGAACGGGTCTCTCGCGCTCGAGCGCGCGAAGAAGGCGTGGGACCCGGAGGAAGTCGCTCGCCGCTTCGTACGACTCCTGAAAGAGGGCAAGGTCACGACCGTGACCGGAGAAACGATCCCGCAGAAGGTGAAAAGCGTCTGTGTCCATGGGGATGCACCGAACACGCCGGAAATCCTGAAGGCACTTGAGGCCGCGATGAGTCGGGAAGGCATCGAGCGGGCAAACATCCTGAAACTCTTGTGAATCGGGATCGGGGGAGGAAATGGACGTCACCGCCGACATTCCTGGGATGATCATCCGGGTGAAGGTCAAGCCGGGCGACGAGGTGAAGGCCGGCGATGCCTTGTTCGTCATGGAGGCGATGAAGATGGAGATGGAGGTTCCGGCTCCCGGGAAAGGACGGGTCGCCGCCGTCCACGTGAAAGAGAACGAGGTGGTCCAGGCCGGACAGGTTCTCGCGGTCCTTCATTGAATGGCTTTCGACGAATTGGCATGTTTGTTGTCATAGTCTCCATGAAAACCTTCGCGAATTGAACTGGAAGAGACGTCCAGAATCCTTAAGTATCGTCCCAACGATTCTGACAATTGGTCTTCGAGGTGGGGTCGATGGAGGAGAAGCCTGCGGGCGAAGAGGCTGTGTCTCAACAGGGGCAGATGTCACGTCGTCGGTTCCTGAAGTATGCCGGGGTTGGCGCCGCCGTTGCTGTAGGAGCCGGAGCCCTCGGCTACGGAGCGTTGCAGTACTTTTCGACGCCCGCGCGTCCAAGACTCCAGTGGTGGGGCGTCGGCACGGGGAACCCGGAGCGATGGGACGGCCTGGGGGACGAAGTCGATTTCACAGACGCGGCATGGGATCCGGTCCCAGTCCTGAACAAAATGCGTTCGGATGGCCGGAACATCTATGATGTAATCTCGAACGCCGGGACGCTCGACGATCCGCTCTTCACGGATGGGTCTATCGTGGACTTTAACCCAGAGGAGGTCCTCCCGAGCTGGAGCAAGATATATCCAGAGCTGCGGACGAACAATCCGACGATCACCGTCCAGTCCACCGGGCAAATAGTGGGCGTCCCGATCGTCCAAAACGGCGACTCGGTCGCCATGCTCGTCGATCAGATCTGGCCCGGCGCAACTCAGCCAGGGCAAGGAGGGGACAGCTACGGCTTGCTGTTCGACGACCAGTTCAACGGAAAAACGGCGATGGAGTCGTCCTGGGCTTGTGCTGTGTACAAAGTGGCAAACTACCTCCAACGAAATAGCATCGACACAATTTCGAACCTAGAGATGCTCTCATCGGACGACTTGGCTAAGATCAAGACGTTCATGCTAGCGCAGAAGTCTGCCGGTCAGTTCAAGACCTTCTGGACAGGGTGGAACACAGCCGTCAACTTGCTCGCCACAAACGAAGTCGTCGCAATGGACACCTGGGAGCCGGTCGTGTTCGCCCTGCGAACCCAGGATCCTCCCATCAACGCGTGGTACATGGCTCCCAAGGAGGGCTACTACCTCTGGAACATCCCGATCTACCTGACCCCAAGGGGACAGAATGTGACGAAGGACCGTTGTATGCACCTGATGGAGTGGACCTTGCAGGGGTGGTACGGAGCCCGAATCACGACTATTCGAGGGTATCTGACGGCGACGCCAGACGCAATCACATACGCGCAGGAAAACCCGAATGCGGGAGGCGGGCCATACGACTCCGCGTTCGTCCAATCGCGGCACACATTGGTCAAGGCGAAGTTCAGCGACAACGTCAGCGTGTACGGAAACCAGGCGCCGCCGAACATCGCCGAGTACCAGGATACTTGGACCCAGATCACGGCGTAGTTGCCCTGCGCGATGGAGATTGGCATGGCGGTGCCCTCAGGTCCCTTTGACCGCCTTGCGGAGTTCTTCGCGGAGCATCGACGCGCGCTGTTCTATCTGCAAATTGCTCCTCCGCTCCTGTTCGTGCTCTCCTTCGTCTTCGTCCCATTGGGCTCGATTTTCGTTTGGAGTTTCGGGACCGTTCAGAACAACCGTCTGGTCCCAGGGTTCTCGACAAGCGCCTATTCGGACTTCCTCGGCATTGGTGCGCCGGGTTGGCGGTTCGAAATTTTCCTGAAGACCCTGAGGATCGCGGTAACGCAGACGGTCATCGCGATG
>VBMR01000246.1 GCA_005878325.1 Methanobacteriota archaeon
CCGCTGTCCGGCCAGGAGGGCGTCGAGTTCCTCCGCGAGGGCTTCCGGGCCCCGGGAGCCGAACGCGATGTTCACGATCCCGGGTTCCGCGACCGCGATCTCGCCCGCGCCCGCAAGGAATCCGCGGGCCTTCAGCGACCGCAGGTCCTCTGCGACCTCCTCGGCGGTCCAGCCGCACGGTTCGAACGCGAATGGGCACCGGGGATGGAACCGGCATCCGGGCGGGATATCCACCGGGTCCGGACGCTCCCCTTTCAGGATGATCCGTTCGACCTTGTGGCGGGGATCCGGGCTCGGGACGACGGAGATCAGGGCCTTCGTGTAGGGATGCTTCGGATGGCCGATCACCTGCTCCGTGGTGCCCGTCTCGACGATCTTGCCGAGGTACATCACGGCGATCCGGTCGGCGAGGACCCAGGCCAGGGACAGGTCGTGGGTGATGAACAGGAACGTGATCCCACGTCGGGCTCGGAGGTCCATCATCACCCCGAGGATCTCGGTGCGGATGGACACGTCGAGCATGGAGACCGGTTCGTCCGCGACGATGAAATCGGGCTGCAGGACGAGGGCCGCCGCGATCGAGACGCGCTGCCTCTGTCCTCCGCTCAGTTCGTGCGGGAACCGGAAGACGAATTCCTCGGGCGGCCGCAGGCCCACGTCGGTGAGGGCTTCGCTCACGAGGGAAGACATCTCCCCCGGATTCGTCGTCATTCGGTTCACCGCGAGGGGTTCCGAGACGATCTCGTAGACGGATTGCTTCGGATTCAGGGACTCGTATGGGTCCTGGAAGATCAGCTGGAGCCTCCGGCGAATCGACCGCATCCGGATCCCGGTCGCACCCGCGACCCGCTCCCGCCAGTCCAGCGCGATGGCGGAGACTCCGCCCGCCGCGCATGTGCCGAGGATCAGACCCACGAGCATCGCGGCGAGGTCCTCTCTCCAGGGCGTCGCGAGGGCTGCGCCAGCATCGAAGGGAGAGAGGTCACCCACCCAGATCTGATGAAGGTACACGGCCGGGACGGCTGCGACGATGATCGAGATGAAGGCAAGGACGGCGAGCACGGTGTTGGTGCGCCGCCAGAGACGGGTCCAGGGTACGTTCCCGACAAGGCCCGCGATCAGTCCGATCGCCACGCCGAAGCCAATCGTCGGCCACGGATCGGCGAAAGGCGAAGCGAGGATTCCCAGGACGATCGAGGGGACGAGCATCCCGAGGAGCGCCGCGCCGAGGAGCGCCGCCATGGAAACAAGCCTCTCCTGCACCGTCCACGGGAAATTCTCTTTCCAGGTCACGGAATACTTTCGGCGCAACTCTTCGAGGGTCCTCCGTGCCTCCGGATCCTCCGGTCGCCCGCGAGCCTCCTCATACCGACGGACCTCCTCGTCGGGCATCTCGAGCAAGATGTCCCCCTCGGTCGCCTCGACGAGTTTGAGGATCGCCTTCCCGGTCGAGGTCTTCCCGCATCCGCTCTCCCCGACGAGGCAGAACACTTCCCCGCGGCGAACGTCGAAGTCGACGCCGTCGACGGCGTGGACCCAGGTCGGCTTGCCGCCGGCCAATTCCCGGAGCAATCCCTTCCGGAGCGGGAACCAGACCTTCAGGTTTCGGACGCGGATCAAGCTCCCGCGATGGGAATCGGCCGTCCGGGCACCTCCGTGACCTCCGGGTAGAGGAAGCAAGCGGCGCGCCGCCCCGCGGTCAATTCCGTGAGGGCCGGCTCCGCCCTCGTGCACCGGTCGAACGCGAACTTGCACCGCGGATGGAAGACGCAACCCGCCGGAGGAGAAATCAGGCTGGGCACGGCACCGGGGATCGACTCGGGCATGCTCCGGGGCCCGCGGATGTCCGGGAAGGCGCCCACGAGACCCTGCGTGTACGGATGCTTCGGCTCTGTGAACACGTCCATCGTCTTGCCCGATTCCATCGTCTTCCCGGCGTACATGATGGTGACCTGCTCGCAGGTGTCCGCGAGGACGGAGAGGTCGTGCGAGATCAGGATCATCGCAAGGTCCAGCTCCCGACGAAGCCGCTCGAGGAGATCGAGAATCTGGGCCTGGATCATCACGTCGAGGGCGGTGGTCGGTTCGTCCGCCAGCAGGACCTTGGGGTTGCACGCCAGGGCCATGGCGATCGCGGCACGCTGGCGCATGCCGCCGGAGAACTCGTGGGGGTATCCGCGACCTCCCGGTCCACGGCCTCGTGCAGGATGATCGGTTCCGCGATCTGCCGGCCGACGCGCTGGACCGGGTTGAGAGAATTCATCGCCCCTTGGAACACGATCGAGATTTCCTTCCATCGGATCGCTCGCATCGACTCCTCGGACCGGGGGACGAGGTCGCGGCCCTCGAAGAAAATCGAGCCGCGGACGATCCGCCCGTTGTAGGGCAGCAGGCGCATGAGGGCCAAGGCGGTAGTCGTCTTCCCGCAGCCGCTTTCCCCCGCGAGGCCCATCGCCTCTCCTCGCTCGACCGCGAAGGAAGCGCCTTCGACGGCATGCACGACGCCAGCCTTCGTCGTGAATTCGACCGTGAGGTCCCGGACCTCGAGGAGGGCCGCCACCTCATCGCCTCCGAAGCCGCGGATTCAGGATTTCATCGAGCGCGTATCCGAAGAGGTAGAAGCCGAACACGAGGAACACGATGCAGAGGCCTGGGATGATGATCCACTCCGCCATGCCGATCGTGAGGGCGTCGTGCTGGTAGGCTTCTGCAATGATCCGACCCCAGCTCATGTTGCTCTTCACGGACAGGTTCAGGAAGGCGAGCACGCTCTCGGAGAGGATCGAGACCGCGACCGTCAGGATCGTGTTCGCGAAGATCAGGGGAAAGGCGTTCGGGAAGATGTGACGGGACAGGAGATGCACGTTCGAAGAGCCGATCATCCGCCCCCGTTCCACGAACATCCGCTCCTTCAGGCTGAGCACTTGGCTTCGCACGACCCGCGCGGTCACGGACCAACCCGTGAGGCCGATGACCAGGATGATGCCGACGAGATCCAGGTAATTGAGCCTCGCCGCGACGACGATCATCAGGACCAGCCAGGGGATC
>VBMR01000110.1 GCA_005878325.1 Methanobacteriota archaeon
GACGAAGAAGATGTAATGCCCCACGAAGGCGAAGACGAGGAGGGTGATCGTCGCGGCGAGGACCGCCTTTTCAATCACCCGCGTCTTCACTTCCTTCGGATAGGCCCGGGTGAGCACGACGAAGAAGGTCATCGCCCCGATCGGGTTGACGATGGCGAAGATCGCGACGAAGGTCGTGACCGAGAAGCTCACGAGGTCGGCCATCGCGGCGCGGCCCACTGGGTGGCCCGTATTAGAACGTGTCGAGCACTTTCCGCGCGAACGTCAGATATCCCGTGTGGCCCAAGGGCGCGAACGAAGGATGGGTCCCGGCATCATGGGCCACAATCTCTCGTTCGATGATCTCCACGGTCCGGATCTCAACGAACCCGCTCGCTCGCAGGGCCTTGACGGTCCGGTTGACCTGCTCGGCGTTCGGCGAATAGGACCCGACGTGGCCGCAGGGCTTCACGGCTTCGGCCGCGGGGGACACCGCCTCCCAAGGATCGGGGATGTCGAGAATCACGGCATCCGCGTCCCGCTCCGGAATCCCACTTCGCGCATCCCCGATCTTGAACTCCACGACGGCCCCAAGTCCTGCTTCCGTGACATTGCGCTGGGCCATCTCGAGGAACTCCCGACGGATGTCGTAGGTCACGACCCGGCCCGTCCGGCCAACGGTGTGCGCCAGAGCGAGGGTCAAGCCACCGGATCCTGCGCCGATTTCCACGACGAAGTCGCCGGCCTTCAGGTCGCAGTTCCACACGAGGGTCGGCGCATCCTTGGGCCCGATAATCTGGGCGCCCCGCCGCAGCAGCTCGATCTCGTCTCGAATCGAGGGAGTCAGGACGAGAAACGCTCGGTCCCCGACGATCCACCGGCGGCCCACCCGTTCCCTCAAGGCATCAGCTCGCACGACGCCAATGGACGGGACGGTCACCATCTCCCGGTCCAACGTCACGAGATGTTTCGTGCCCGAGGGTTCAAGCAACACAAAGCGGTCGGATTGCAATGTTGTACCCTGCCTGCCTCGGACCAGCTAGGCTCGAAACCGGAGAAAGGTTAAATGGATTCCCTACTTTCCGCGACGGTCAGCCTGGACCATGTCACCCCTTTCTCAAGAAAACCTGTCGTCCGAGGCTGCGTTGGGAAGTCGGTGGCGGGAGGCATTCAGGCCGACGCCCCGGGTCCGCCGACTTTTCTTCCGCGGTCTGTTGACAGTCGCGATCTTCGTCGGTTTCTTCGCGAGTCTCGCGACCCTGTTCGGGATTGCGATCTTGCAGTATGCAATCGCTGGACTCCGAGTAAGCAGCATCGTGATCGTCGCCGCGATCGGATTGACCCTCATCTACGGGATCCGGGGCTTCGCGAACTTCGCCTACGGAGACTTGATGACGCTTGGCGCGTACATCGCCCTGCTCGTCAACCTCAACGCCGCCCTCTCGATTTTCTGGGGCGCCCTCGTCTCATTTCTCGTGCTCGCCGTCGTGGGGATCCTCCTGGAGCTCCTCATCTTCGCCCGGCTCGAGGGCCGCGGTCCCGTCGCTCCGATTGTCGCATCCGTTGGCGTGGGCCTCATCATCCAGAATGGCATCCGCGCGATCGGGACGACGCAGCAGTGGCTCTTCCAAGTTCCCGCGATCCAGGAGATCCCGATCGTTCCGGGCCTCGGGTTCCATTGGATCCGGGATGCGACCACGCTCGTCGTGGGCTTCGCCTTCATGATTTCGGTGCACGTCCTGCTGACGTACACCAATCTCGGGAAGGCGATGCGGGCGACGGCCGACAATCTGGAACTCGCAAAGGCGACGGGGATCGATACGAAGCGAGTCACCTACGCGGCCTGGGCCGTGAGCTGCTCGTTTGCGTCGACCGCGGGAATCCTCCTTGGCCTTATTGGGGTCATACGGCCGACCATGGGTTTCGAGGTCCTCTTGCTCGTGTTTGCCGCAGTCATTGTCGGGGGCATCGGCTCCCCCTACGGGGCCGTCCTGGGTGGGCTGGTCATCGGGTTCTCCCAGGAAATGTCGGTACCGGTCCTCGTCTGGCTTGGGCGGCCCGACGTGATTGGCCTCGAGCACTCGACGGCTTACAAGGTCGCGATCCCTTTCATCGTCATGATTGCCGTCCTGATTTTCCGGCCGTGGGGGATTGCCGGGCGCCCTCCCGCGTTCGCCAGGCGGGTTTTCTTGGTGGAGAAACTTTCGGAAGCCATCGGCCGACGGATTCGGTTCGCCCCGCGGACAGAAGGAGAAGAGGGAGGCTAACCTCGGATGGCGATCGACACTGGCATCCTGATAAACGTCGGATTTTTTGTCTACGTGTCGATCGTGTTCGCGATCCTGGCCCTCGGTTTCAACCTACAGTGGGGGTACAGCGGACTCTTCAACGCCGGGATCGCCGGGTTCTTCCTGATCGGCGCCTACACGGCGGCCTTCGCGATTACGCCTCGAACGCCCCCCTCCGTTGGATATCCGGGACACCTGGGCGGATTTGACCTGCCTCTACCGGTCGGTGCCGTGCTCGCGATGGTGGCATCGGGCGCCGTCGCGGCGCTCGTCGCATTGCCAACCGTGCGACTCCGTGCGGACTATCTAGCCATAGCGACCCTCGCATTCGCAGAGGTCCTCCGGATTGTCGCTATCAACCTCGAGTCGATCACAGCCGGAACCATCGGCATTCCCGGACTGTCCCCGCCGATCGTCTTCAATCCGCCCAATGGTTTCCTCAACGCAATGGTCAAGCTCGGCGTGAGTGCCGCGATTCTCCTCGGCCTGTTTATGACTCTCCATTTCATCGCCGAGTCGCCGTGGGGCCGAGTCCTGCGCGCGATCCGAGATGACGAGGAGGCGACCATGGCGCTGGGCAAGAATACGTTCCAGTACAAACTGCAGGTCTTCGCCATCGGAGGTGCATTGATGGGGCTCGCGGGCTGGCTGTTCGCGGTCACGATCAACTACGTCGAGCCGTCCGGTAGTTTCGCCCCCACCGTGACCTTCTCCGTGTGGGTGATGGTCATTGTTGGAGGGGCGGGAAATCTTCGCGGTTCCATCGTGGGCGCGTTCGTCATCTATGGACTCGAGTGGCTGTCTGTGCAACTGAAGGATTTCGTTCCGAACCAGTTCAAGGACACCGTCTTCTATACTCGGTTGATGATTGTTGGCATTCTGCTCATCGTCCTCATCATCTACCGCCCGGAAGGGATCCTCCGGGAGAAGAAGCGCATCCTACGATGACAGAGATGGGGAACGGCCAGGCAATCTTGCGAGTCGAGAGCGTCAGAAAGTCGTTCGGCGGGATCAACGCCGTCGATGGCTGCACGCTCTCCGTGAACCCGCAGTCGGTCACCGGACTCATCGGTCCGAACGGGGCAGGGAAATCGACCCTGTTCAACCTGATCGCGGGGCTCTACCGCCCCGATGGCGGAGAGATCTGGTTCAACAACACGCGGATTGACGGCCTGCCTCCCTACGAAATCGTGCACCTCGGCCTCACGAAGACCTGGCAAATCCCCCATGAGCTGAGGAACATGACCGTGCTTGAAAACCTGGTCTTGGGGGCCAAACACAACGCGGGCGAGCACCTTCTCAACCTGTTCATCCAACCGGGCAAAGTCCGACAGGATGAGAAATCTTTGAGGGTGCGCGCTCGAGAAGTCCTCCGTGCCACGCAGCTTGAATCGCTCGCAAACGAGCACGCAAAGGCGCTCTCGGGCGGCCAAAAGAAGCTCCTTGAACTCGCCCGAGCCATGATGACGGAACCGGCGCTGATCCTCCTAGACGAACCAGTCGCCGGGGTGAATCCGACCTTGGCCGGCAGTTTGATGGACCTAATCGACCGCCTTCGGCGCGACGGCCGTACCTTCTTCCTGATCGAGCACGACATGAACGTCGTCATGAACCGGTGTGATCGTGTCATCGTGATGCACCAGGGGCGCACGATCGCTGAAGGCACTCCGGCCAGCGTGAAGGCGAACCCGACCCTGATTAAGACCATCTTCGGGCTCCTTCGGCCGACGGCCGGTCGGGTCGCCTTCCAAGGAGAAGACATTACCGGAATGCATCCTCGCGATCTCGTCCTGAAGGGCCTCGCTTACGTGCCGCAATCGAACAATACCTTCCCCTCCCTCACCGTCCTGGAGAACCTCGAGATGGGCGCGATCACTCGACGTACGTCACCGATTCCCATGCCTTGGAATCGAAGGGGGACTTTACCCGATCGTTCGCGCCAGATGACGGACGCCCAGATCCGGAGACGCGCCATCGGAACGCTCAATCTGTTTCCAAACCTGCGTCCCAAGGTCCGGGAACGCGCGGGAGCGTTGAGTGGCGGTGAGCAGCAGATGGTCGCCTTGGCCAAGTCGATGATGCTCGACCCCGACGTCCTCTTGATCGACGAACCGTCGGCGGGGCTGGCGCCGAAGCTCGTCGACATGGTGTTCTCGAAAATCGTTGAAATCAACGGGAAGGGGACTGCGGTGGTGATGGTCGAACAGAACGCCAAGAAGGCGCTGGCGATTGCGAACCGCGGCTACATCCTCGAGACAGGTCGCAACCGCTTCGAAGGAACGGGGCCACAGCTACTTCAAGATCCGAATGTGGCCAAGCTGTACCTCGGTGGCTAGCGCTCGCCTCCTCAAAAGAAGGAAAGCGAAAGGGGTTCAGGCCCGCCGGGTAGCGGTCGGGGCCCGAACTTGAACCAGGAACGCGCCGGGAATGCCAGAGCCAGGGACACTCGCCGCGGAAGCGGTCATGGGTGAGACGGGCTGCACGAGGTCCTCGCCGAAGAACGCGACCCGACTAATCTTGAAGGTGCTGTTGACACCCCAGACTTCGTAGCTCCCCTTCGCGGGGTCGTTCGTGGCGTTCAGGTTCTCGGTTCCGCTCGCACCCTCCCAGTTGACCGTCCCGCCGCCTGCGATCGTGCTGAGGGCCTTCGACCACTGCCCTCCATTGATGACCGTCCCGGTAGAGGACGTCCCTCCAGAGATCGCGCGGAGTTGCGCCTTGATCGACGCACCATCGACCGCTCCCGCCTTCTGGGCGGCCAGACAGATCATGTAGACCGCGTCATAGGTGTGGGAGGCGTAGAGCTGAGGGGCTTGGTCGAAATAGGCCGCTTTGTATCGAGTCACGAAGTCGTTGTAGAGCGACGACACCGGAGCGGCCGGTGCGGTGCCCCAAATCTTCGTGACGTCGACGTTCACGCCCCTAAGCTGGTCCACGAAGACCTGGTCCTGCAGGCCTTCTGAGAAGACCCACTGCTTGTCCCAGGCTCCCCCGTGAGACGCGCGCTGCTCCTGCCACTGCTTCATCACCGTCAACCCAGTGTCCGGATACCCGACGAAGTAGACGACCTGAGGGTTCGTGTTGAAGAGCTGGGCCAGGTAGCTCGTGTAGTCCTGCTGCGCCTCGGGGATCGCAATCGTATCGTTCACGGTGCCGCCGAGGGCGGTAAACTTCGACTTGAAGGTCGCACCGAGTCCGACGCCGTACGGGTTATTGATGACGAACGCCGTGGCGTATCGGAACGACGCGTTCGTGTACAGATAGCTGCCGGCCACCGCGCCCTGAAGCGCATCCGAGGAAATCGTTCGGAAGAACCAACCGCCGGTCGTTGCCAAGTCCGAGAGCTTGACCGACGTCGCTGAGGGGGATACCATTACGACCCCGTTGTCTCCCGCGGTCTTGATCGCCGCCAGCGAGCCGCCGGAGAACTGGGCCCCCACGATGGCATTCACATGATTCTGCGTGATTAGCTTCGTCGCCGCCGCCTGCGCCGCCGTTGGATTTGTCTGGTCGTCCTCGTTGTAAATCAGCACTGGCTGACCCAGGACTCCGCCGGCCTTGTTGATCTCATCGACGGCGAGGTTCCCCGCTTTCGTATCGCCCGGGCCGAACAGGGACAGGCCGCCGGTCAGAGACAGCAGCGTCCCAATCCGGAGTTGTGACTTGCCGGGTGCGAAGAGTCCGCCGAAGACCGCCGCCGCAAGCACGACGACCGCGACGACGATGACCGCGACCGCAACCCACAACGCCTTACTCTTCGGAGCGGCCGCCGGGGCGGGTTCCGAAGACGCCTGCTGCTCCTCCATTTGTTGACCCCGCTGGGCCATATTTTGTCATGGTTTTAAACGTTCCTGCCCTCGTTATCAGACGTTTTTTTGGTGCACCGTTCGAATCATAGCGGTCGGAGACCACTAAGCGTCGCCATTCAGTTCCCTCGCTCACGCCGGAGGATTAGGTAGGCTACCAAGCCTCCAATCGGGATTCCGAAGACGACCGCGAGCCACAGCAATCCGTTCATTCGGCGCATCCGCGCGTCCTGATGGACCCACAAGGAAATCAGCAGAAATGCGAGGTAGAGACCAAAGAGGAGCAGCCAAAGACCGATCGATGTCCCGGGCGAGACGGCCTGAAACGGGATTCCTGAATTCCTCGTCGGGCTGGCCGCAGGGCTCCCCCCTTCGCGTCCATCGAGCGGGATGCCTTGAACCGATATTTATAGGAGCGGGCCCGCCGTGCAAGATCGAAATCGGCATCGGAGACCGAGAGGACGCACGTTATTGTGACCTCTCTGCGTTCCCCGCCCGAGAGTCGCACGATGGCCGAGCTCACGACGGGGGGCCTCCTTCTCGTCATTGGGATCGCCCTGACTGTCATCGGAATCATCTTCCTGCCGTTGTTGTGCGTCGGGATCCCGCTCGTCCTGATCGGGGTCATCATGATCCTCGCGGAAGGCGGCGCGATTACGAAGCCAGAGGGCCCGCGGTACCCGGGGTACAGCCCGCCGTTCGCTTCAGGCCCGTATCCTCCGACCGCACCTCCTTCGAGCGTGCCTCCCGCAGCCGCGGTTCCGAGTGCAAGTGACGCCGCGAAACCGCCGAAATTCTGCTCCCAGTGCGGCTCCGCCCTGATTCCGGGGGCGCCCTTCTGCGCGGGTTGTGGGGCCCGGGTCCAAGGTTGAGCCGCCAGCCGCGATGGCTTTATGGCGGGCAAGCCCCCTCCGGCGGAGCGTGGGCCGATGAAGCGGTCGGACGTCTCCGGATTTTACAAGAAGAGCCCGGACGAACGCTGGAAGATCGTCCGAGAGTTCGGCGAGCTCGAGGCCGCCGAGATCGAGACCATCCGGAACACGGGCGCCCTGCGCTTCGAGCAGGTCGACCGGATGATTGAGAACGTCGTGGGGGCGATGCCAATCCCCCTCGGAATCGCGGTGAACTTCCGGATCAACGGCCGGGACTACCTGATCCCGATGGCAATCGAGGAACCGAGCGTCGTCGCGGCCGCATCAAATGCGGCGCGGATGGCCCGGGAGCGGGGGGGCTTCACGACGAGCGGGACGGGACCCATCATGCTCGGACAGATCCAGCTCGTCGGGGTCCCGGATCCGCAGGGGGCCCGGATGACGATCCTGGCGCACCGGGATGAAATCCTCTCCTTGGCGAATGAGAAGGATCCGATGCTCGTGAAACTCGGCGGGGGCGCGAAGGACGTCGAGGTGCGCATCGTCGACACGAAACGGGGCCCCATGGTCGTTACCCATCTCGTCGTCGACTGCCGGGATGCGATGGGGGCGAATGCCGTGAACACGATGGCCGAGGCGATCGCCCCGCACATCGAGCGGTGGACGGGCGGGCGCGTCTACCTCCGGATCATCTCGAATCTCGCGGTCCGGAGGCTTGTGCGAGCCCGTGCGGTGTTCGCGAAGGAGGTCCTCGCGACGGACGAACTCAAGGGAGAGGAGGTCGTGGACGGAATCCTGGAGGCGTTCGCCTTCGCCGATGCGGATCCGTTCCGCTGCGCGACCCATAACAAGGGCATCATGAACGGAGTCGATGCGGTCGTCGTGGCGACCGGGAACGACTGGCGAGCAATCGAGGCGGGCGCCCATGCTTATGCCGCCTGGAAGTCGGACGGGTACCGATCCCTCAGTGCGTGGGAGAAGGATGCGAACGGCGATCTCGTCGGCACGATCGAATTGCCGATGCCGGTGGGGCTGGTCGGAGGAGCGACGGCCGTCCATCCGACCGCCAAGGCGAACGTCCGTCTCCTGGGCGTGAAGAGTGCTCAGGAACTCGGAGAGGTGATCGCGGCCGTCGGCCTGGCGCAGAATTTCGCGGCCCTCCGCGCCCTCGCCACGGAAGGCATCCAGAGGGGCCACATGTCCCTCCATGCCCGTAACATCGCCGCGACCGCGGGAGCGACCGATTCGGAGGTCGACCAAGTCGCCGAAGCCCTGGTAAAGGAGCGGAAGGTCCGCATGGACCGGGCGAAGGAAGTCTTGGCCGAACTACGCGGAAAGAAGAAAAGCTGATTAATATTCAGTTAATCCAATTATTCCGATTCCCAAGGAAATCCTTCCGCATATAATATCTAACGTTATCACGTATCTAGCTATATTTTCCTGTGTCGGACGTTAGCGCAGCTTTTCCGTGAGAAATCGTGGCTGACGAGATGGAACTACCCATCCACGGCTACGATGAGATCGGCCTTCTGGCTCCATCCGTTGTGCGCGTCAGCCGGATCCGAAGCGCCAGGCGCAACGTGTCAGACCCTTGTCCGACGACCGGCAGACTTTTCTACTGTAACGTTACTGCGGCCCGCGGGATGGGTACGCGTGGTCCGCGTCGCAATCTACACTAGAGTATCGACCGAGGACCAGGCGAAGGAGGGGTTCTCCCTCGGCGCACAGAAGGAGCGCCTGGAGGCGTACTGCGTCGCCCGAGGCTGGACGGTGACCTCGCACTACGTGGACGACGGGCATTCGGGCCGGAATGTGCGGCGTCCCGCCTATCAGAGGATGATGGCGGAGCGAGACTCCTGGGATGCCATCCTCGTGATCAAGATGGATCGGATCCATCGAAATGCCCGGAACTTCATGGACATGATGGATGCTCTCGGTGAGTGGAGGAAGGACTTCGTCTCCGCCTCGGAGTCCCTCGACACCTCGACCGCCATGGGTCGCTTCGTCATGGACATCATCCAGCGGATCGCCCAGCTCGAGTCGGAGCAGATCGGCGAGCGGGTGTACATGGGCATGTCCCAGAAGGCGAAGACGGGACCCGGAATCTTGGGGTTCCACGCACCCCTCGGCTTCGACCTCCAGAAAGGCCGCCTCATCCCGAACGAGGCGGAGGCGCCCATCGTTCGCGAGATCTTCGAGCGGTGCGAGGAGGGTCAGACCCTCGAGGACATCGCCGACGAGTTGAATCGGGAAGGCCACCGGACGAAGCGACACACCAGCTGGACGCCCGTCAAGGTCTTCCGAATCCTCCACAACCCGATCTACGCCGGCTTCCTCCGATGGGACGGATTCACCCGCAAGGCGGAACACGAAGGCCTCGTGAGCGTCGAGGCCTTCAACGAAGTGCAGGAGCGTCTTCGATCGAGGGCCCTCCTCGCGAACGCGCTCGCACCGCCCCTCCTCCTGGAGGCCTGAGGGATGGAGGGGCGCTGCCAACGGTGTTGGGCCACGAAGACCCTCGTGAGCCACGAGGTGGATGCGAGCCCGCGAGCCGACCCGACGATCCGCCGGGAGAAGGTCGTCCTCTGCAAGCACTGCGCGGACGGGGCCCCCGCGGACGGCCTCCTGTTCTGGGAGGTCTACATGCGGTTCGGGTCCACCCGCGAGCTCCTGCAGCACTACGGCACCGAGACGGAAGAGGACGCCCTCCGGAAACTGTGTGTCGAACGAGACCTGAACGAGCGGGAAGTGATCCGCCGGGCCCGGGGACAGCAGAACGCGGACGCCTTGAACAGTGCGGTGAAGAAGGCCAACGCGTTCCTGACGTATGCGAGCCCCTATGGCTACGATTACGTGGACGGATTCCTCCAGGTGAAGAACGAGGAGGCGCGGGTCGTCTCCCTCATCTTCCGCCGGTACCTCGAGGGGAAGGGGATCGCGAAGATCTGCCAAGAGCTGAATCGTGACGGCTATCGTACGAAGACGGGCCGGGCCTGGGCGAGTCAGACGATCGCGAACATCCTGAGCAATCCGGTCTACTGCGGCCTGTCCCGCCTGAACGGCGGCATCAAACGCGGGAAGCATGAGGCTTTGATCGAGATCGATACGTTCAATCGCGTCCAGAGCGAGATGCAGCGGCGGATCCGCCGGCCGGACCAGAGGAAGGCCGACACCCCCCATCTGCGAATCGAAGACTACACCGAGTGACCCTCCCTCCGAGGCTGAACGAGCGTTTCTTGGGATTCCGAGGCTCTTTCCCATTCCGCCTCGGTAGACCCAATGTATACGGGAGGAGGACCTCCCACGGTTTGACAACACATAGGACTATGTGGTCCCATAGAACTATGGAAGCGGGACGGCGATGGCGAAACGTGTGTCCGATATAACGACGATTCAGCTGACGAGCAAGACGCGAGATCGTTTGTTCCGCTTGAAGTTCCGCAAGACCTACGACGAGTTCCTGTGGGAACTTTGCGACGCGTACGAGACTGCGGACAAGAAAGCACAAAAGTGAGCCTTGCAAAGCGTGTTTAGCTCCCAGGTATCTTTTCATATAGAGTCTGCGTACAGCTATACAAATCA
>VBMR01000111.1 GCA_005878325.1 Methanobacteriota archaeon
GAAATCGCGTTTTTTGGGACCCTCTTCGGAGCGTACGTCTTCCTCCGGATGAACAGCCCGCTGACCAACTTCGCTTGGCCCGCACCGGGCGAGGTCCACAATATCTTCTTCGGCGGTTTCAACACGATTGTCCTGTTGACGAGCGGACTCACGATGGTCTTCGCGCTGACCTTCGCCCGGCGAGGATCCTACCGCGGGCTG
The DNA here is from genome assembly GCA_005878325.1 of Methanobacteriota archaeon. Taxonomy (GTDB): domain Archaea; phylum Thermoplasmatota; class Thermoplasmata; order RBG-16-68-12; family RBG-16-68-12; genus RBG-16-68-12. The sequence goes on from VBMR01000111.1 coordinate 202, forward strand.
CAAGGATCACTAGCCGCGACGTTCGCGCTCGGAGCGTTCTTCATGGTGAACAAGGCGTTCGAATGGCGCGAGCTGTTTGCGTCGGGATTCACCTTCTCGACGAACACCGCATCGAGCATCTACTATGTCCTGACGGGGGTTCACGGCGCCCATGTGGTCGCAGGCCTGGTAGCCCTGACGTATCTGATGGTTAAAGCGTTCAAGGCGAGCTCCGCGACGCAGGCGAGTGGCGCCGTGGAGGTCTTCGGGATTTATTGGGGAATGATCGACGCGGTCTGGGTCTTTCTTTTCCCGTTGCTGTATCTGCTGTGAGGTGATGACACTGATCGATGAGGCGAAGTACGCGGCGGTGTACAGCATTCTCATGCTCGGGCTGATCGTCGAGGTGTTCATTGCGGTCGATCGGAGCACCTTCGGGGGATTCGGCGGAGCCGCTATCCTGGCGATTGCCACCCTTCAGGCAGTCTTCATTTTCCTCGTGTATATGCACGGGCGGTATGGCCCCCGCCCCGTCGCGGTCTTCGCCGTGATCTCCCTTCTGACGGTCCTTCCCCTATTCATCGCTTTGCTGTACTCCGTGGTGATGCCTCACCACGGTTCGCTTCCCTAGGAGCTGGAGACTTTGGCCAACAAGCCGCTGCGCTCGGACACGGCCGCCGGGATCCTCGCCGGCGGCGTCGGGCTCTTCCTGATCGTCGCGATCTGGGTGAACCTCGTCTTCCCAGCGCTGCCCATCGTCTCAGGGGGCGGGTCCGTCTTGTCGGGCAACAACCTCCGGCTCTCGGAGCACGAGTGGGGCTTCAACCAGTTCGCGAAGGGCGGCCCGGAAATTTGCGGTAACACGACGATTGACCAGATGAACATAACCCTGACCAACACCGGAATCAATCTGCACGGATTCCAGATCGTGCGGGCCGACACAGGGGCCTTCGTCGCCGGCCTAAACAAGACGGATCTCGTCCGGCGAGGCGAAATCCGCCACATCATCATCGATCTCGACAAAATCCCGCCCGGGAGCTACTACTACATCTGTCCTGTCTCGGGACACCGCCAGAAAGGGATGGTCGCGCCATTCGTGGTCCAGTCCGGATGCTAATGTCCGTGGACCTGCTCTCCCGCAAGCGTCACGGACCGTGCGCGGGCGTCGTGGAGTGACGATCGGATTTCCTCGCGTATCTCGCCCGAACCAGCACCACGAGCATCGCACTCGTCGCGACCTCGAGCCCTTTTGAGATGACTCCGAGGGGATCGACCTCCTCCACAAACCCGATGGGCCAGACGGCCAAGGTCCGCGTGACGACGAACGCGCCGATGAGGAAGACCGTGAACAAGAGCCAGATTGGATCGAGTCGTCGCGGGAGATTGATGAACAGGATCCCACCGACGATTTGAATCGGGGCGATGATCGCAAAGAAAGTCGCCTGGGGAGCGAATGCGAGGTGTTCATTCAGGGCCAAGAGGTGGAGGCCGCCGTCCGCGATGAGCAGGAATCCGACTGCGTACCGCCTTCCAAGAGCCGGGTTCGCAATGAACTCGCGATAGTTCGCTCCGATGACCCCGACGCTGGAGAAGCCGAGTCCCTGGAACATGAGGAAGAGCCAGAGGTAGACATCGCTCATTCCGTGGCCCGAGCTTTGGTCATTGTTCATCGTCCCGAGCAGGTTGAGCGCCCATGCGACGATCATGATGAACACGCCCGAGAGCAAGAACGCGAACTCGGTGGAGATGTGCCAGCGGGCCATCGCGTCCCATCCGCAGGCGCTGCCGCGTATTAGTTCCTACCCCTTGTCGTCCGATGGCGAGGCCGCCTGCCACTCAAGTCCTGCGGAACCCCGGTTTCAACGGCCTCCCGGCGGCAGCCGGAGTTCCACGCGACGGCAGGCCGTGCAGGCGAGGACCTCGAACGACAACATGCCTTCGCCGAGTTCCGCCCCTCCGACGAGTAGTTTCCAGCCTCCGGTCGTCCCTCCCACCCGGGACGGTTCGACACCGATCGAACGCATCGCCCCTTTGCAGGCGATGCAGCGATCCCCCGCTGACCCAACGGATCCTTCCATGCTGTAGGTGAAGGAGGTCCGTTCTCTTTTCGTTGGTGTCGCGAGGATTTATTACACGCGGTGAGGTCCGGTCCGCGTGGGTCGCCTGAGCGGACGAGTCGCGCTCGTCACCGGTGGGAGTGGAGGCATCGGACGGGCTGCAGCCCTTGAGATGGCCCGAGACGGTGCGGACATCGCGGTCCACTACAATCGGGGGAAGGAGGCCGCGCACGCCGTCGTCGAGAAGGTGGAGGGACTCGGACGAAAAGCAGTGGCGGTCCAGGCCAATGTCGCCGATCAAGGCGCCTGCCGAACCCTGGCCTCGGAAACGCTCTCCTCCCTGGGTCGCCTCGACATCGCGGCATGTTTCGCAGGCCATCCGTTTCGCCTCGCCGAGTGGAACAAGGAGTTTGCGGACTTGACCCCGGCCGAGATCCGGCAGCCGATGGAGGTGGATCTCCTCGGTTCCGTCTTCGTTGCGCAGGCCGTGTTGCCAGCGATGGCGAAGGCGCGTCGCGGGAGTTTGATTTTGGTCGGATCGACGCCTGCGATCACCGGGGACCGTGTCGGGATTAGCTATATGATCGCGAAGGCGGGAATCTTGGGACTGACGCGCGCGCTCGCGACGGTCTACGGTCCCAACGGCGTCCGCGTGAACGCCCTGGCCCTCGGCAGCATCACGACCGGACCGATGGGCACCTTGTCGGAGGACGCGAAGCGCTCGCTCGCCGAAGAGCCCGCCCTGAAGCGGTGGGGGACGCCAGAGGAAGTCGCGCGGGTCGCGGCCTTCCTCGCCTCCGACGATTCGTCGTACATCACGGGACAGACGATCGTGGTGGATGGTGGCTACGCCCTCCATTAGGGTCGCGGGACCGACGCGCGGACCCGTTCCATCGGGAACGTTCCTCGGGCCCCGCAGTGGTGGCAAATCAGGAGGAGCGCGGCCCCCTTCTCGGAATCGTTCTCGTGGACGATCCAATGGCCTCGACCGCAGATGCAGACGAGCCGGAGCTCGGCGTCCTGTCCACGGACACGGAGGAAGAGTCCATCCTCGCTGCTTCGCCAGCCCTGGACGATGACCCCCTGGGCGGCGTCCATTCGGATCTCGCGGGCGGCCATGCCAATCCTCCGTCAACCCGATGGCGGCTTAAGCACCTTCCTGCGGCTCGGGGTACGTCAGCTGTCCTCCGCGGACCGCCGCGAATCGGGTGAGCCGATGGTCCTTCGTCTTGCCCGGGGCGAGGACGTGGACGACGTGGAAGCCTCGCAGAAGGAGGACGTCCGCGAGGAGGGATCGATGGCACTTCCACGGGACCGCCTCGGCGCACATCACCGCGGTGCGGTGTCCGAGGGCGATTGCGATCAAGCGATTTAGCGCGACCGTGAATTCCGTCGAGCCGATGTGGTCCGCGTACGCTCGGAAGGAGGCGTTCCGCCAACCGACGTTCGGGCTGTCCGGTCGCGACGACCGAAAGCCTCCGAGCGCCTCGAAATGGTCGTACCGGATGCCTCGGCCATGCAGGGCGGCCTCGAGCCGGACCTTCACAGACCACGCCGCACGAGCGGAGGTCGGGAAACGACGGACGTCCGCGAGGCATTCGATCCGGTGTTCGTCGAGCAGATCCGCGAACGAAGCGAAGGTCCGCGTCGAGTGACCGATCGTCCAGACGCTGCGTTTCGCCGAGTCAAACGAGGGAGAGGTTGCCAAGGGACGTCACATCGCTCGGCGCTCGGGAGACCGGAAGCCGAATCGATTCGATAAACGTGCTTCGGAAAGGCGAAGGAGCGGTAAGCACAAATCCGTGGCCTCCGTTCTCAAGGCGATGGAACGCCACGGCGAAAAGTACGTGGGCCGCGAGGACGGAGAACACTTGTCCGCGCGTACGCCGCCCGGCTCGTTTTACACGGACGAACCGATATTTCGGCGGGAGCTCGAGGAATTCTTCTGCCGTGGCTGGCTGAACCTGGGCCGCGAGGAAGACCTCGCGAACCCGGGGGACTTCTTCACCCGGGAGATCGGTGGCGAGAGCATCCTCGCCGTTCGCGGGACGGATGGCCAGGCAAGGGCCTTCTACAACGTGTGCCGCCACCGAGGGACGCGCCTCGTCGATCTGGAGGAAGGCACGAAGCTTCGGTCGATCGTGTGTCCCTATCACGGATGGACCTATTCCGCGGAGGGTCGTCTCGTGGGCGCGCCTCATACGGATGGCCTCATCGAATTCTCGAAGGAGGACAGCGGCCTCTACGAGATCCGCCTCGAGTCCTGGGGCGGCTTCCTGTGGGCGAACATGGATGCCGGGGCCCTCTCCCTCCGAGACGAGTTCGGCCGGCTCTTCGCGAAGTTCGACCGCTTCCCGCTCGACCGGCTCCGCCGCGCGGCCCGCCACACCTACGAGGTCAACGCGAACTGGAAGATCCTCGTCGAGAACTACCAAGAATGCTACCATTGCGCGCCGGTCCATCCGGATCTCAACCGCATCACGCCCTACTTCAGCGGAAAAGTGCACGACTACTTCATCGACGGGGCCTCTCGGTCCCCGTTTTCCGGAGGCTACATGGAGTTCGCGAAGGACTACACGTCGATGACATGGTCCGGCTACACGAAGCGTCCCCTCCTGCAAGGAATGACGGAGGAGGATCGGCGGCGCGTCTACTACTACGCGGTCTTCCCGAACCTCTTCTTCAGTCTCCATCCGGACTTCCTCATGATCCATCGGACATGGCCGGTGACGCCTACGCACTCGCGCGTCGAATGCGACTTCTTCTTCGACCCCGCGACGATGGCACGTCCTGATTTCGACCCCAGCGACGCGGTCGGGCTGTGGGACGTCATCAACCGCCAGGATTGGGCCGTGTGCGAACGGTCGCAGAAGGGGATGCGGTCCCGGGTGTGGCGCGGCGGGCGGTACACCGACCAGGAGCCGCAGGTGTACGACTTCGACCGCTATGTGCGGGAGCGCCTTGGGCTCTCGTGAGCCGGGCTACAGCGCCTGCCCGCACTTTCGGCAATACGTGGCATCCTCCGCTTCGAGGCTGCCGCAATTGCGGCACTTGATCCGAACGACTTCCGGTGCGGGCGACGCGGCGGTCCTCGGCGTCGCGGACATCGCCCTCTCCATGTAGGCGTTCATCATCTCGGGCGAGCCCATTCCCCCGGCGAGGCCGCCCCCTCCTGCTCCGGCGTAGGAGCTTGTCACGGCCCTCCGTAGGATGGCCCCTCCGGAGCCGATGAGGCTGAACCCGAATCCCCAGATGACGAAAGACATGTAGCCTCCGGAGAAATCGGATCCCGTAATCCCCGCACCAGGAGTACTGGGCGGGCTGACGTACGCCCCGACTTGGCCCGCAATCCAGGACCAGTTCGTGAGGACGAACAAGCCGGCGCCGATCAGGATCAGACCCGACACAATTCTACCAATCTTTCGTCCCACATTCCGCGAACGTCTCCCATTCGGGTACAAGCTCTCCACTCCTCCCGTCTTCCCGAGGGAGGATTCACTTGCCCCGGGTTAAAGGTTTCAGTGCCTTGACGCCCTTGGGTCATGCCATCCGAACTTCGGGGTGCTCAGGCCGCGAATGAAGGATCAGCGGACGCAGACTGGAGAATGGCGGACCGTTCTGCGGGCCCCGCAGGCGAGGCGATGGTCAGCGGGACGATTCGTTGGCCCGACGGCGGCATTCCGCGGCTGCTTCCGGTTCGCGGAGTCGATCGTACACCTCGGCCGCCAGCTCCCAGAGGCCGGGATACCGATTGTCCGAATCTGCGATTCGATCAAGCCGCCGCAGGACCTTCTCGAACTCTCCTGCTTCCATCAACATGCGCGCTTCCTCCATGAGGTACGGGGGCGAACGAGCGAGACGGCCTCGAAGGATTCCATGGCGTTCCACAGACTTTTCGACGTCCTCGAGGGTCTCTTCCTCGTCCGGCTTGCCCGCCCGTGCCTCTCGTCGGTTGGCCCTCGTCGCACCCCTCTTGCGATCGCGGGGTTCGCCGGAGTCGCGGAGGACCGATGTCATGAGATCTCGCAGGTAGTCCTCGTCCATGGCTACGGAAGCCTTCGACGAATCCCGACCAGCCGGTCCCTCCGGTAGATCTCGAACGAGGGCCTCCAACTCCCGGAGCGCTTCGGCGACCGCACCCGGCGTCACGCTCCCCGCCGCTTTTGCGTGCTCGGCGATCGTCCGCAACTCGGAGGTGACGAAATCTTCCGGAGTCTCGTGGACCCGTCGGAGGAGGTCGACGTTGTCCAATGATACCATTCCAAGGAGGAGGACGAGGGACGCGAGGCGACCCGTATTCACCGGATCGAGGTCCGTGGAAGCGCCGCGGAGCGCGAGGAGGAGCCCTGCCACCATGGACGCGGCCAGGAGGATCGCCCATCTGCGATGCCTCTGTTCTGTCGAATAGTGGAGGAATGCGTTCGCGATCGTTGCGACGCCTGTTAGGAACGCGAGCTGAATGTCCGGAAGGTTGAGCACCGCCCCGGGCGTGAGCTCGAACGTCCATCGCTCGGTGGCGTCCGCCGCGTTGAACACGAAAAGGATGAACTTCAGCCCGACATACATCGCGAGGAACAGGCTGATGCCTAGGGACACGTAGCGGGGCTGGAAAACGTCCCGAAGCCAGGTGGCGGAGGGCAGCTGCCGGGCCTGGCCGAACCTACTCTCCAAGCCGATCCCTCCGAATCCGGACCGCCACGAGGAGGACGGTGGCGCCGAGGGCGAAGACCCCGAGGATCCATCCACTGACCGTCGGAAGACGCCCGAGGAATCCGGCGCTGTACTCCACCTCCGCGAACGCTTCGAGACCGGCGAGGTCCGTGGTGGTGACGCTCAGGAACTTGCCGTTCACGGGGCTCATGACGAACGTGACCCGCATCTCCGTCCGTTCCGGGACCGTGAGGGGCTGCGTGTTGTAGGTGGCGGACGACAGGCTGCGGACGAGGAACGATCCTACGGCTTCCTGGAACTGCGGTTGAGGCTGGAGCGTGGCATTGTCCGGATACTGTTGGAACGCGACGTCGGCGACGGGGTTCACGGCGTCGCCCTGGATCTTCACCTCGACGCGGAAGATGTCCGCCCATGAGTTGTAGTCCGACACGACGACGTCGATATAGTTCAGGCCGTCCTGCGTCGCGATGCGAAATCCACTGAACTGCGGCGGGACGTTGATCACCGTGACTCCGCTGCGGACCTCGACGACTCCGGCCTCGGTCGGCGGAGCAGGCTTCATAGACACGCTCGCGGCGAGAACGAGGATCGCGGCGAAGAGCGTCGCCGCGAGCCATCCCCTACCGGAAGCGGGTCGTCCGCGTTCCCCTCGACTGTGATGGCTTCCCTTTCCCACGGTTCCCATTCGCGTTCCACCGGCGTTGGCTGCGCATCCGGCGTCGATAGTTGTATCCCCGCTTCGGTCTCCCTCCCAATGCGTTCGAGACCCGGCCGGCCCTGCGGATGCGATGGGCCCGCCATTGGCTGACGCTCACAAATCCGAACGTTACGGCCAGGGTCGCGGGGAAGGAGAGGGCCTGCCCCCCCGCGAACGCGCCGACCAACCGACCGTTCGACACTTCGATGGTGAGCGAGACGTTCTGCTCGCCCGATATGTAGACCTGCCAGGTCGCGATGGCGCCATAGTCCGCACGGATCGATTCCAAGGTCTGGAAGACGACGTTTCCGACGACTCTCAGAGCGTATCCCGATCGGCCGATTCGCAGGGCCAGGGAGAACGTACCCTCCACAGAAGGGTTGATCGTGGCCGCGCCAGAGGATGGCACAACGTAGAGCGCCTCGACCCGCGAGACACCCCGAACCTCGATGATCGCCGGAGGACGGGGGCTCGCGGCGAGCCGCACAAAGTAGTGCGCGTCGTGGTAGACATGGGCCACGTCCGTGGGGTTCTCGATCGAAAGCTCGCCCTGCAGGACGTCGAAGCTCGCGGCGAGTCGGAGGGGGACGTTGCCTTGGTTCGTCACCCGGATGTACTGCCCGGAAGGCCGCGACGATAGGTCCGTCGCTGTGAAGGGCTCGGCTTGAAAGTCGAAATCCGCGGCGGAGAGCCCGTAACTCAGGACGGGCGCTTCGACGGCGACGTCGAAGCCCGCCGAGAGTGTGCTCCCCTCGAAGACGAGGAAGCGCCAGAGACCTGGCAGGGCCTGCGCATCGAGGCCGACGACGAAGGTCAGGTGCAGGCTGTCCGCGGAGGAAAGATCGGGTCGGATGAACAGGTCGTAGAGGGGGTCCGACCAGCTTCCCGTGGCCGCGTCCCACGTCCAACGGTACGTTGTCCGGATCCCTTCGGGAGGTGCCCCGGGCAAGGTTGCGTTGATGGCGACGGATCCGACGGCAGCGGACAGGTTGACGGAGACCTCGTGCCAGATCCCCGCGACGAGGATCGGGGCTCCTCCCGCGGTCGCGAGCGGCGCCTCGCCTGGCATGTGAATCGTGAGATCCGCCACGGCGGCGCGGGCGGGCTCACTGGACGCGAGGCAGCTCGTGACAAGAGCGAGGAGCAGGAGGCAGGGACCGAGATGCGCCCGCCAGGTTCGTCTGGGCATCATGCTCCCATCGGACGACCCCTGGGGGGTTACGGCTGCTCCACTCGGATCGTCACAGTGGCGACATAGGTTCCTGTTTGCGTACCGAGCGGAACCGCGATGTTCAGCTGGACGATCGTCGTCTGGGAATTCCCCAAGGCGTCGTGCGACTCATTCGACGTCGCATTTCCACGGAGGTAGATCGCATTGGCCGAGCCGATGCCCGCGAACGGCGTGTCCACCGTGACATCGTCAGTTGAGTCCGCAGCCGCGAGGACCTTCACGTTCGTGACGCTGATCGTGTTGTTCGATGCGGACCTAAGGTGTCCAACGAACCAAATCCGGACCCGGTAGTCCCGGTTCGAGATGTGGGTGACGTTGACCGTATTCGTGCTTGCGTTCGCACCCGGGGCGATGCTGCCGGCCAACCAAGGCGCACTGATCGTCACCTCGGTGTACTGGAACACCCCAAATTCGAAAAAGACACCCAACACGTTCGTTTGGACTGTCGCGAGGTTTCCCTCATCGTCCACCGCCCTGACCTGGGCGTTCCAACTGTTGGTGTCGTCGTACCCAAGCAGTCCGGAGTTCACTGGGTCATTGGCCTGCCGGACCTGCTTGTTGAGTGTGAATGCAAGGCGGAAGCTGAAGTCACGCGGCGCGGTGTTTACGAAGACGCTGCTTGAAGCGTTGGAGTAGACGAAGTTACCTTCCGAGACGCTCCATTCGGACGCCGCGGGCGTGTTGTCCCCCCCCGAGTTGTTGTACGTCAAGTTGAGACGGTAGTTCGCGCCCGCCCCCTGTGCGTCGTAGGTCGCCGTATCGTTGCCGCCGTCAAACCAGAGGTTGATCCAGACGTTCTGGACGTCGCTCCAGTTGTTGTCGTCGTTTACTCGTAGCCAGAACCAGTAGGTCACGTTCACGTCGAGCTGAGCGCCCATCCGGGTCGCATTGTCCGTCACATTCTTGATGTCGAACTCCGTGATGGTCGGCGCCGCGCTCGTCACCACCGTCGAGACGTTCCCAGTGCCCTCGTCGAATCCCCCATCCGGTGCCGCCGCGTGGCCCATGCTCAGGACGATGGCGAGGAACAGAAATCCGACCGCCAGGGAGCGACCGAAACGCAGTCTTCGGAGCCAGGACGAAGACATCACAGCGCGAAACAAAGAATTAGTACTTAATCCACAAACACCTGAGTATCGGTTTTGATTCGCAGCCCGGAGACGGGCCCGATCAATCGGGCGCGTCTTTCAGAACTTTCGGCCTGGCCCGCTAGATCGTGCCGAGGAGAGGGGTTCGACCATTTTCACATGGAGTCGGAATGGGTCCGTCCGGATTTGAACCTGATCCGGTTCGGGTCTTCACATCGAATCCGTACGGTGTCGGATTGGTCTGATTGGGTTCGGTTTTATCGTTACCGGTCGGTCCCCGCAATAGGCACAGTCAGCGGGCTCGCCATATACTCGCCGCTAGGTGTAAGGTGAACAACAGCGTTCCGACCTTTCTTCTCGGTCGTAACCAATTTCCCGTCCAGGAGAGGGCGGAGGATCATCTTTGTGAGCTTTGACCGTGAGGTTGCCCTTCAGTTCGCGACTCGTCCCCTCGTTGACCTGCGTGTAACCTTCCACCCCGGCCTGGTGAAGGGCCCCGAAGAGTCGAGGTACCTGCCGGACCCTCCTCGAGTCTCCAGCTCGCGTACCACGATTTGGCCCGAATCCAAAACTTTCTGAAGGCTGGCGGGGACACACCCGGCCCCGCGCTCTCGATTGAGGTCTCGTTACAACCCGCCGCCCCCGCCGAGGATCGCCTCCGCGAGTCCCCGAAAGGCCTCCTCGACGTTTTCGCCCGTCTTGGCGGAGGTGTACTGGACTGGACAGTCGTACCGGCGGAGGACCTCCGCAACCTCCGCGTCGCTTGTCTCCCGTCGACCCGGGATGTCGATTTTGTTCCCGAGCGTCAGGACGGGGACCAGACCCACCCGATCGAGGAGGGCGGAGATCCAGGCCTCCAGAGCGAGCAGCGTATCCCGCCGGGTGACGTCGAAGACCGCGAGGACGCCTTGGGTCGCTTCGAAATAGGCTTCTTTGAAGAGATTCAGGAAGGTTCGATTGCCCATGATGTCGGAGACCATCAGGTCCGCGTGGACGGAACTCGAGGGACGGTCCAATGTGACCGTTTTTTTCGAGACGCGCATCCCGAGGGTTCGGATGTACGACTCATCGAAGGATCCGGAAACCAACCGGTGGACGAGGCTAGTTTTCCCGACCCCCTGCTCGCCGATGAGGCAGACCTTGATCCTGTAAAGCTTCGGCTCGGCTAAGGATCGGCTCGGCTCGGGCGGAGACGAGTGGGTCATAGTCAATGTCGTGACCGGGGTGGTCCCATGAGGCCCGAGAAAGAGGTGGCGGATAAAGCGCGGAGTTTCATTTCTCACGGTTGAGAAAAATGAGGTCAAAAAGATGTTTCGGTGTGAGACCGAATCCGTCCACATCGGGTTCGGTTGCGATGCACCAATCATCTCGTAATTTTCTGATGTCGCCCACGTTGATTGAAGTCAGGAAGGCCTTCTTCGACCAGGTCGGCGCGATCACGTCGCTTTCGTCCGTCAGCTTCTCCCCGTCGCGGAGGCGTCCTTCGAGGTACGCCTTCAGGTAACTAGCGGGTTCCGGACCCAGGAACGTGAAGTACCTCCGGTCCGACTTGCTCAACTCCGGTCGGACG
>VBMR01000248.1 GCA_005878325.1 Methanobacteriota archaeon
CGGGCCCGTAGCTTAGCCTGGTTGGAGCGTCCGGCTGATAACCGGAAGGTCGCCAGTCCAAATCTGGCCGGGCCCACTCTTGTCGATTTCCACGGCCAGCTCAAATTTCTAGTTAGGGCCTGCGCGAGGCGAGACGTATCGGGGACCACTTTGAGATGACCCACGAGGGAGCAGGGCCGCTGCCTCACGGTCGAGGCCGTCTTCGTCTACTGAACGCGAGGACGAGAAGCATTCCAACGAGGACTCCGATCGCGACGAGTGCGATGGCCGTCGGCAACGAGAGGTTCGACGACGACGGCGGATTCGTTGCGGGGGTGGGCGGCGTGAACAGCGCGGCCCACACATTGGCCGGACCGTTTCCGGCTTCCTCCCAAACAGCGATGGCGCTCCCTTGCTCATTCGCCGCCAGTCTGGGTGCCCTCGAAATTAGGGTTCCTGAACTTATTCGCACAGGTGCCTCCCAGCCGCCGGTGGCTCCGGCCCGGCTGGCGTAGATGTCGCTCGCGGTCCCATTCACTTGGGTCCAAATGACGGACGACCGGCCCAGGTCATCGAGTGTGATCTGGGGCGCCGATCCGCTCCAAGGCAGCGCCTCGCTCACGGTCTCCGGCCCACTCCAGCCGACGGCCGGATTGAATCGACTCGCCCAGATGACGGAGCGACCCGAGGTCCGCTCCGACCAGACCGCGGTCGCAAAGCCCAAAGGCGAGACCGCGATCCGGGGCGCCTCTGCGTCGCCAGCCTTGTCGTCGAGCTGCGTGACACCCAGCCATCCCGCGGACGCGTCATACCGCGCCGCCCAGACACCCCAGCGCGTCCCGTCGTATTGCTGCCACACGACAATCCCATTCCCCTGGGCGTCCATCGCAACGAGGGGATTGAAAGCATCTCCCGCACTCGAGGTATCGAGGAGGACGGGCGTCGCCCATCCGAACCCGGGACGATAGCGGCTCGCCCAGACGTCTGCCCTGGCCCCACCCGCGTACCAGGCCGCAATCGCGTTTCCTTGCGGGTCCACTGCGATTTCCGGGTAGTGCGCGTCCGATCCGGTCGGACCGAGCGGAGCGGACGGTTCCCATCCGGTTTCCGGTGCGTATCGAGCGGAATAGATTCTCGACCCTGTACCGTCCCAGCCTTCCCACACGACCTGGGCGGCCCCGCTGGGATCGATGGCAACCCGCGGGTGATAGAGGGGCCAGCCCACGGTCGACCAGAGGACGACGGCCGTTCCCCAACCAATGGTCGGGTTGTTCCCGCGTGCGGCGATGTTGTAAACCCTTCCGTCCCATTCTTCCCAGGCGACGAGCGCCTCGCTGCGCGGGCCCATCGCGGACCAGGGCTCGAGTCCATCGGGACTCGTCTCGTTCGAGAGGATCTCGGCGCCCCGCCATCCGGCGGCGGGTTCGAACCGATTCGCTCGAATCTCGTTGCGGGACCCGTTCCATTGGAACCAGACCACGGTCGCGTTCCCCGTCCGATCCATGGACACCTGAGGATGCTGTGCATCCCCGCCCTCCGTCTCCAGGAGGACGGGCGCGCTCCACCCCGTTGACTGCGCCCGAACGCGTTCCAGGACGTTCGGTGGGAGCAAGAGGGCGGCGGCCAGCGGTTCGGGAGCACGTTGAATTCACCGGCGCGCTGGCCTCCCCGGACGCATCCGAAGTCAGACCATCTGACGCTCGACCATCGCGCAAAAGCCGTCCGATCCGATTTCGAGCGGGATGTTGATCAAGTTGTAGTAGTTCTCGAGCGCGTTGAGCCACGTGATCTCTGCGATCTCCCAGTCGCGAAAGTGTTTTCGCAGCGTCTCGAAGGTCGCGTCGGAGACACGCCGGTGGCGCGTGGCTTCTTCCACGTACGTCAGGGCTGCTCGTTCTCGATCGGAAAAGAGCGGGCTCGTCCCGTACTCGGAGAGCGCGTCGAACTTCTCCATCCCGAGGTGCTCGCGGATCGCCATCGCCCGGGCGAGGTCCACGCAGAAACTGCATCCGTTGATCTGCGAGGCGAGCGTCACGACCATGTAGTGGAGCGCCGGCTCGAGTCGGATGCCCTTCGTCTCGAACTTCTGGATTTCGTAGGAGAGCCTCAGCATTCCCGGCATCCGCGGATACAAGACCTTCATCGGCGTCATCACCTTGCCGAGTTGCCGTCGCGTCATCCAGAAGGCCATGCGCATCATGAGCCCCTTCGGCTTCTCGATCGGTTCCAGTCGCATCGTCTGCCCACCTTCGCCTTCACTGATCCCGACCGACCATCCACCGTGCCTTGCGGGACCGCCCGGCCTTGGACCGGGATTCCGCAACACGTCGCACTACTTAAGCCGGAATAGGCCACCTGAGCTCGTGCGGGATTACGTCGACAATCTACCTCTAAACAGAGGTAGGCTTCCGCGGGGTTCATTGCCCCCTTTGGGCGGCCCGCTGGTTCCCCGTCGCAGCGGAGCCCTAATACGATATTCCCATCCGAATACGTCCGCTATCGCGATTTGAATAATCCTCGCCCTAAGGGTTATCTACGGTGCCATGCTGCGTCACTGCGGAACTCGCTGGAGTCGCATCATGGGATACCTTCGTGGTCTGCAGTGCCAAGAATGCAAGCAGGAATATCCGCCCGTTCGACTGGCCGTATGCGAGTCGTGCTTCGGGCCGCTCGAAGTTCGGTATGAGATCGACGCGGTTCGAGGCGCTTTCCACCGCGACTCCTTCGCAGGCCGGCCGCCCACATTGTGGCGCTATCGCGAGCTTCTTCCCGTGTCAGACGACCATGCGATTGTCGATCTCGCGGCCGGCTTCACGCCCTTGCGGCGGGCCACAAACTTGGAGGATGCGATTGGGGTGCGAGAACTTTGGATCAAGGACGACACTGTCAACCCGACGTACTCGTTCAAGGACCGACCGGTCGCGGTCGCGATCGCGAAAGCACGGGAATGGTCGCTCCCGGCGGTGGGGTGCGCGTCCACGGGCAACCTCGCCGCCGCGACCGCGGCGGCGGCCGCGAAGGCCCGGATCCCTTGCTACGTCTTCGCTCCCGCCTCGCTCGAACCCACGAAGCTCCTCCTGCCGCAACTCTATGGAGGGATCGTCGTCCCGATCGACGGGACGTACGACGACGCCAACCGCGTCGCCCTCCAAGTGGCGGACCGGCGGGGCTGGGGGTTCGTGAACATCAACCTTCGGCCGTACTACGCGGAAGGATCGAAGACCCTCTTGTTCGAGACGTGGGAGCAGCTGGGGTTC
>VBMR01000249.1 GCA_005878325.1 Methanobacteriota archaeon
TCTCGGAGCGGACCGTTTGATCGACGTCTCCGGCCACGACGGTACGGTGCTGTCGAGTACCCTCTGGGAATTCGATTCGAACCGGGATCATCGTGACTGGAATGGATGGATCAAAGGGACCTCCACCCCGGCTGCGGCCAGCGGATCGCGGATTGAGGCGGAAGCCGAGTGGCTTGCGGGAGTCGCACCCCCGGTTCCTTTGGTCGCGACGGTGCATACCCAGTCATGGGACGGTCAGACCGACACGGGAGACTTCCCGGTAAGCCCAGGCCTCGGGACTTTGTCCGTCGTGGCAGATCCGCTGGCTCCCGACCTCATTGCGGGCAACGGAGTGGATCTCCTCCGACTTACCTTGGTGGCCCACGGCCAGCCCGTGTCCGTGAGTTCGCTCCGAGTCCAGATTTCGGGCACGGCACCCGCCAACGCTTCGTCCCGCCTGCAGTTAACAGACGGAACCAACGTGCTCGCGGTGGTCGCGCCGACGTCTCGGGATGTCACGTTCTCCTTCGCCCCGATTCAAGTGGGGATCGGAGGTTCCACAACCCTATTCGTCGTCGGTGACTTCGCTTCATCGAGTGGAGAGACGTTCGGCGTACGCCTTCCGTCCTCCCAGCCGTTTGGCATCGGCGCCGGCGTCGTCTCGCTCCACGAGAACCCGGGCGCTCGCCTGCTCGGATATCTTGGAATCCCCCCTTCGGCCCCCCGCGTCGACGGCGCCTTCAGTGAATGGACCGCCCTGTCGCCGGACGCATCCAACGACGTTGGCCCGCGGCCCAACCCAAACATCGACCTTGGAGGATACGCGGCCCAACGGAGTGGCGCGCTGACGTTCCTCTACACCGACGTCACGGGTCGAATCTTGCGGGGAACGCCGGCCCCCGAGCTCCCTCAGCCGGTGCCCCCGCGGTCGCAAGGTCCAGCGGACACGGACCGAGATGGCGTTCCCGATTCCGTGGATCCATTCCCGCTGGACTTCAACAATGATGGAGTTCCCGATGCACAGACCAACGGAGACTACGATGGGGACGGAATCCTGGACTACGGGTACACGGGAGGCACGGACCTGTGGCTCAACACGACGATCCCAAACACATTCCCCGCACCGTACGCCGGACGCCCGGTGAGCGTGTACATCGGCCCCGACAACCGCCCTCCGGTCCTCGGAGAGGACGTCATCCGGATTTTCCTTGACTTGGACAACAGTTCCTTCAGCGGCTATTCGATCGGCGGGATTGGGGCGGATCGACTCGTCGAGATCCACGGAAAAGACGACGCGGTCACCCAATCCGGTTTGCTCGCCTTCTCCGGCTCGTTCCCCGGACAATGGGACTGGACTCCTCTGTCTCCGGTGACCGTCGCGCTTGGCTACCACGCGGTGGAACTCTCCGTTCCACTGGACGCCTCGAAGATGTACGTCGAGTCAGGCGACTTCTGGGGGTCCGTTGACTCGACGACCGTCGTACGCGCGTTCGCTCCTCTAACATCCTCGTTCAAGGTGTCCTCCGCGAACGCTCCGCTCGCCGTCCCTTGGCAGCAGGCGGGCCCGCAGTCGACCTCGACCCTTGTCGATCCGAACTCGAACGCGGCGACTACGAAATACAATCAGCAGCGCAAGGTGGTTCGGGCCGGAACGGGAGCGGGCTCGACCCCGTGCGATGCGACGAACTCGGCCGGCTGTTGGTACACAGTGTTGTACGACCAGCTGGCCGAGGAGGCGACGACGGCCCCTTCGACGGAGACGATTACACTGGGCACCAAGGTGTCAGGGACGTTTCCAACCGGCATTTCCTCCGAGGACGGGGTTTACGTCCAATACCACGAAAGCACGGGTACATCGGAGGCGGCGATTGCATACCGGTCGACCACTGGGACGAATACGGTCAGCAGCCCAAAGACGCGCTCCTGGGACGGCTCCTCGTGGGGCGCGGAGGGCGAGGAGTCGACGGCAGGAAGCCCCATTCGCGCGGTCCGTGTGGCGCCGTCGCCGATGTCCTCCTCATGGAGGATTATCGTGCCCTCCTCGTCTATGGGGTGCTCTCGACCGACCCGACCCGTGACATCGCGTATCGGACCTATTCGAACGGCGCTTGGGGATCGGAGCAATACCTGGACGACCCTCGAGGGACCGATGTGCAATACACGCAGATTGACCTTGCCCCGAAGAAGGGGAGCGACACCATCGGGATGATCGGAGGAGACGACACCTTCGATGAGGCGAACGCGTGGATCTGGGACGGTAGCGCCTGGGGATCGTACACGCAGATCACCGCCTCCATGCAAAGCCCGAACTATCGTCAGGTCGCCCTCGCCTGGGAGTCGAGCTCCGGGAACCTATTGGCCGTCGCCGCCCTGGCCACTCCGAGTGACATCATTTCCAAAGAATACACCACGACTTGGAGCGGGACCTCGACGTTTACCTGCTCCAGTGGCAAGGGACAGGACCAGACCTTCTGGCTCTCCCTCAAAGCGAACCCCCTTGCGAGCGCGAACGACATGGTGCTCGGCCTCGTGCAGGACAACTACGACCTCAACACGTGCTACTGGACCGGGAGCGCCTGGGCCACTTGGGTGCAGCATGACATTGACTACGATGCCGT
>VBMR01000247.1 GCA_005878325.1 Methanobacteriota archaeon
GTTCCCTAGTCCTCGGAATGGCCACCGTCGCAAGCCGCACGAAATTGCGCGCTGCGGTTAGGCGGAGCGCCAAGCGGTTGAGGAAGCTCCGTCCCAGAATCGGGACGGTGTTCGGGAGGACGACACTCGCGACCTCTCGCTCCCGGATCTCTCCCGCGGTGATCGATGGGTACAGGACCCGGGCGGCGATGCGCGAGCCGTCCGCCATCTCAACCATCAGGTCGGGCTCGCCCTTCTCTCGGAGAGGAAAGCGGAACAGGGTGGATGGAAAGACGCAGACGTCGGCGCCCGTGTCGATGAGCGCCGCGGTGCCCACCACGCTCCCTCGGCCGAACCCGACTCCGATCCTCACCAGAGGGGCTGCGGCGAGGCCTCCCCGGTCCGCGTAGAAGCCTCGCGCCTCCATTACGCCCGCCTCACGGCGATGGGGCTCGGGAGACGGATGCTCCGGGCTTCCGGCTTGTCGGTCGCTAAGCCGACGTCGATCGGTTCCTCCGGTCGTTCGAGAATGCGGCGAATCAAGGCGTCGTGGTCCTCATCCACGTCGAGTAGCTCGTTTCCATGAAGGGCGACCCACCGCCCACGATATCGCGCGTCCCGCGCGAGTTGTCGGAGCCTTCCGTGGAACGCCCTCACCCGTGCAGGAAGAGGTGGCTCGGCCCGGACCGTCTCCGCGGAGCCCTCCGCCTCGACCAGGGCGCGGACTGCGACCCGAAGGACCTCGGACCGGTTCGCGTACCGACCGGAAGCGACGAGCCGATCGACCTGATCCGCGAGCATTGACGGGAGCTTCGTAGCCATCGTCTTCATGTGGTTTACGATGGTTAACTCCCCACATAAGCCTTGCGACGGGGTGACCGAACCGGCACGGAAGGGCAATGCTGGCGACACGACCTTGCCAAGCGGCCTGCCACCTCGGGGAGCCAAAGCCGATTCCCGACTAGCCCTCGCGCCACCTGCGGACGATCTCGGTGTGATCGAACGCCATCGGCGGCGGCGAAGCGGGGTCAACCTGGACGATCTTCGCGGCGTCGCTGCCCGCCCTTAGATGCCCGCCGACGGGCTCGAGGGCGTAGGCAATCGAAATGACGTGGCCCCGGGGATCCCGCTCCGGACCGGAGAAGACGCCGACCAAGCGGACGACCTTCGTCTCGAGGCCCGTCTCCTCGCGCACCTCCCGGACGACCGCATCGACGGTCCGCTCCCCCAGTTCGACGAAACCACCGGGCAGCGCGGGCATGCCGCGGAACGGTTCGTTCCCGCGGAGGACCGCGACGAGCTTGCGGTCCACCAGGACGAGCCCGTCCACGGCCACGCGCGGATGACGCCAGGCCATGGCGCTCTCACTCGAGGGAGGGCATGCGGATGTCGCGGTCTTTCGCGAACTGGACCGCGTCCGGATATCCGGCGTCCGCATGGCGCACGACGCCCATTCCCGGGTCTGTCGTCAAGACGCGTTCGATCCGCCGCTCCGCGTCCTCCGTGCCGTCGCACACGACGAGGGCTCCCGCATGGGTCGAGTATCCGATTCCCACGCCTCCGCCGTTGTGGACCGCGACGAGGTCGGCGCCCGCGGCCGTGTTGAGCAGCGCGTTCAGAAGGGGCCAATCGGCGATCGCGTCGGAGCGGTCCTGCATCGCCTC
This sequence comes from Methanobacteriota archaeon, assembly GCA_005878325.1. Taxonomy (GTDB): domain Archaea; phylum Thermoplasmatota; class Thermoplasmata; order RBG-16-68-12; family RBG-16-68-12; genus RBG-16-68-12. The sequence continues at coordinate 1,644 of VBMR01000247.1, forward strand.
TGTCTCTCGGTACGGTGAGGCGACCGAGCCCGCGTCGAGGTGATCCCGCGTGATGACGATCGGCCCACTCAGGTCTCCGGCGGCGACCATTCGGTTGATAATCTTCCCGAAGCGGGCCCTCTCTCCATATCCGAGCCAGCACACCCGAGCAGGAAGTCCCTCCCACGGCACGTTCTCTTCCGCGAGCCGGATCCAGCGGGCCGGAAGGCAAACGCATCCTCCACGCCCGCCTCCTTGGCTTGGGCCCGAATTCCATTGCCGTACTCGAATACGATGCTGCCCTTGCTTCCGAAGGCGATCATCGCCCTCACGTGGATGGCGATGGACTTGAGCGACCGTTTCACATATTCCGTCGGGTCCGAGGCTCGGAGCCCTTCGGCCTCCTTTACCGAGAGTCCGATCGGAAGATAACCTCCGAGCGGATCGTGGGCGCTGGTCTGATCTGTAACCACATCCGGCTTCACGCCTCGTTTGATTAGTGCCGGATGAATTTCGCCGCAATTCCCGACGAGGCCGATCGATAGGGCTTTGCGCTCCCGTTTCGCAGACAGGGCGAGGCTCAGGGCCTCGTCCAACGAGGTGACGAGCACATCGCAGTACTTGTTCGCCACCCGTCGCTTGATCCGCGCCTCGTCCACTTCGACGTCCAGGCAAACGCCGCCGTTCATTTTGACGGCGAGAGGCTGCGCCCCTCCCATGCCGCCCATCCCGCCGGTGAGGACGAGCCGGCCCTCCAGGGAGCCGCCAAAATGTTTCCGGGCGCACGCCGCGAACGTCTCGTACGTCCCCTGGACGATCCCCTGGGACCCGATGTACGACCATCCGCCCGCGGTCATCTGCCCATACATTGTGAGGCCGAGGGCCTCGAGCTCGCGGAAAGTCTCCCAGTTGGACCATTTCGGCACGAGGTGCGCGT
>VBMR01000112.1 GCA_005878325.1 Methanobacteriota archaeon
GACGCGGTCAAGGTCCTCCTGTCGAACGGCGCCGATGTGAACCTCCGCGGGCCGAGCCGATTCGCGAACACGGCCCTCGACGCGGCGGTTTCGGGCGACCACGCGGACGTCGTGCGGATCCTCCTCGCGGCCCGCGGCGATCCGAACGCCCGGAGCGAGGGCACCTACACGCCGCTGCACAAGGCGGCCGCGCATGGCAACGTCGAGATCGTACAGATGCTACTCGATGGAGGAGCGGATCCAAATGCGACGCGGGACGGGGGTCAGCGGCCGATCGACGACGCCCGCGAGGCGGGCCACGCGGCCATCGTCAAGCTCCTCGAAGAGCGAGCGCGATAGGCGAATCATGCCCAACTGGGCATAACCGGTCCCGACGCCCATGGGGCATCAGAGCGACTGCATGAACATCCACCGGTGGCCCTCGGGGTCTTCGGCGCGATACAGTCGGCCGAACGGACCATCCTCCGGTGGCGAGAGGATTGTCGCCCCCGCGGACTTCGCTCGCGCGAAGTGTGCGTCCACGTCGTCCACGGCGACGTGCAAGCCGTCAATCACAAAGGGGACCTTCGACCACTTCCGGACCGCGGCGCAAGCTTCCCGGTGTCGCTTCGGACTTTGATAGTCCTTCGTCGGAGTCGAGAGGAAAATCCGACCTCCCGCGAAGTCCAATTCCGCATGGCTGACGCTCCCGTCCGGATTCGTCATCCGTTGTTTCTCCCGAAATCCGAACGCACGGACGAGCCAATCGATGGCAGCGGGCCCATTCTCGTATGCAATCATCGGCGTGATTCGTTGGACTTCCTCGTGCTTCGATTCGGCCACGGTTCCACCTCGCCTCCCATGCGGCGGACATACCTTAAGGGCACGCGACAAAGCGAGATGGGACGGCGGAGCGTCGGTCCCGATCACCGTCGCCGGAGCACGTCGCCCATCCGACGGACGCTTTCCGTGATCGTTTCCCGCGAGGCCGCATATGAGAGTCGAATGTGCCCTTCGCCGGCAGCCCCGAAGGCGCTCCCGGGCGTCACCGCGACGGAGGTCTCTTCGAGGATGCGTTCGCACAAGGCAGCGCTGTCCTCCATTCCATCGACCTTCGGGAAGACATAGAAGGCACCGCTCGGAGTATAGGTGGAGAGGCCATCGATCTTGGAGAGTTCCCTCAGGACGAGATCTCGCCGCGCGCGAAATTCCTTCACCATCGCCTCGAGCGGCGCGGTCGGCCCGGTCAAGGCCGCGACTCCGGCCTTCTGCACGAACGCGGTCGCGCACGTGATCGTGTGCTCCTGGACCTTCGCGATCTCCTTGAACAGGGGCGGGGGCGCGACGAGCCATCCGAGGCGCCAGCCCGTCATGGAAAAGGTCTTCGAGAATCCGTTCACTGTGATCGTCCGATCGAACATGCCGTCCAGGGACGCGGGGGAGACGTGCTCGCCCTGGTACAGGATCTTCTCGTAGATCTCGTCGGATACGAGGATCAGGTCGTGATCCACTGCGAGGTCGGCCAAGGCCTTCGTCTGCGCCCGCGAGTACACGGAACCGCCCGGATTCGAGGGCGAATTCAGGAGGAGCAATCGGGTCCGCGGCGTGATCGCCTCCGCGACCGCGTCTGCGGTGGGCACGAAGCCGTCCTCGTCGGACGCCCGCACGGGCACGGGCCGCGCCCCGGCGAGCGTGACCATCGGTCCGTAGGAGACCCAGCCCGGGTCCGGGAGGATCGCCTCGTCTCCGGAATCGAGGAGGGCCATGCACGTCATGAACAACGTGTGCTTCGTCGGCGCCACGAGGACGTTCTCCGGCTTCGCGGGAATCCGGTTCTCGGTCCGCGACTTCTCCGCGATCGCCTCCCGAAGCTCCCGGATCCCGGGGGCGGGCGTGTATTTCGTGAAGCCCGCATCGAGGGCTTTCTTCGCCGCGTCCACGATGTGCGCGGGGGTCGGGAAGTCCGGCTCGCCGATCGCGAGGGAGAGGATCGTCTTGCCTTGGGCCTTGCTCTCCGCAATCATGTCGCTCAAGCGAACCGTGGGAGAGGGCTCGATCGACCGGACGCGCTTGGCGAAGCGGACCATGGGACCCGGAGAAGTCCGCGCGGTAGAAGAGGTCATGCCCCTCCTATGCTCAACTGGGCATAAACCTTGGACGATTTTTCCGAGGTGCCGCGGGATCTCTCGATCCATTATGCTCAATCGGGCATAATGGCCCCGAGGCGCGCGGTGGTGACGACATGGTCGACGTCCTCTGCGCGAAGGAACGCGCGCATGTCTTCGACCCACGCAGCGGGGACGAACAGCACCGACTGGCCCAGGTACCGGACCCCCGGGCGCTCGACGAATCCCGGATATCGGTACCACTTTTCCCCTCCGTTGAGGGAATAGCCGAACACGTATCGCCGGACCCGGGCGCCCTGTGCCGCGTCCCGGCTGTCGACGTCCCAGGTCACGATGAACCCCTCCCGGGAACCGGATCGCTGGTTCCGCGCCCGCCGCACCGATTGGCCGTTCGTCACTATTATGCCCAACTGGGCATAACGACGACCGGAACGTCAATTCTCCAGGGGGAGGGGAGCGAATGTACTCCGCGAGGGGCAGCTAGCGATGGGCGAAAAAGGCCCGTACCTCGGCCTTGCTCACGTGATCGATCCGCGCGAAACCGATCCGCTCGAACTGGACGACGTCATCGACCTTCAGGGACGCGACGAGGGGTTCCCCCAGGCCTCGCGACTCGGAGCCGTCGGGCAGCACGAGGTGCACGTTGACCCCGTGCGTCACCCACTGGATCTTCGGGATGTCCTTGTTCTCCAGGGACACGAACGTCGCGCGGTGGTCCAACATGACATTGCAGAAGTCCTTCAGCCGGACCTCCTTGCCGCGGAACTTCGAGAAGTCCTCCTTCGCGACGTGGACCTTCGGCCCGACCGGGATCTCGCGGTCCCCGCGGCCCGGGACCTCCGGATGGAGGGGCGCCTTCACCCGCTCGATCGGCGGGAGCCCGGCGATCTCCACCGCGACCGGATCCGGGACGAAGAAGTACCGGTTCGCCTCCTTGTCGATGCGCCTCCGATTCTCCGCGTACAGAGTCTCGACCGGCACCTCGATGTCATTGAGGCTCAGGCCGAAGGAGAGGACGAAGTCTCGGAGGGCCGCCGGCCGGATGCCGCGACGCCGGAGGGACTGGAGCGACCACGTCCGCGGGTCGTCGATCCCGGTGAGTCGGCCCTCCGCGATCATCTTCCGGTACGTAGACTTCGACAGTTCGATGTCCTTGAACCGCAGGATCCCGAAGTGGACAAAGGCGGGCCGCCGCTCGATGCCGAGGTCGTCCCAGATCCGGGTCTCCATCAAGTCCTCCATCACGAGGTCCTTGCCACGGAGCACATGCGTGATTCCGAGGAGCGCGTCGTCGACGGCCCAGGAGAACTCGAGCATGGGCCACACGCGATAGCGCGAGCCGACGCGCGGGTGCTCCCGCTCCGCGATGCGGAACAGGACGCGGTCCCGGAACGCGGGGTTCGGGTCCGCCATGTCGGTCTTCAGCCGCACGACGGCCTCGCCTTCCCGGTACTCCCCGGAGAGCATCGCCTTCCACATCGCGATCGTCTCGTCGACGTCCTGGGTGCGGTGGACGCAGGCCTTCCTCGCCTCCCGGTTCTTGCGGAGGGTCTCCGCGTCGCATTCGTCCACGTAGGCCTCGCCGGTCGCCAGGAGCTTCTCCGCCCACTCGTAGTGCAACGGGATCCGGTCGCTCTTGTACAGGACCTCCTGGAATTCCACGCCGGCCCACTCGAGGCCCTCCCGCACCTGGTCGAACGCCTCCGGCAGGAGGGGCTTCTCCTCCGAACCGATCGTGTCGTCGAAGACGAGGAGGAGGCGGCCGTGGTACCGCTTCGCGTAAGCGTCGTTCAGGAGGAAGGCGCGCGCATTCCCGATGTGGAGAGGCCCGCTCGGGTAGGGGGCGAGGCGAAGGACGACCTTTCCGTCGACCGCAGACGGGAGCGGCGGGAGCTCCTTGGGACCGGCCTCCACGGGCGCCTTCTCGAGGAGCTCCGGCGCGATCGCGACGAGCTCCGCCCGCTGGGCTTCGGAGGAGAGCCGGTTCACATCGGCAACGACGCGGTCGACGTGGGCCCCGGCCTCGCTGGCGCGGGACCGCAGGCTTGCGTCCTCCGCGAGCAGTCGACCGAGGACCGCCTTGGCCTCCGCTTTCCCTCCATGGAGGACCGCGTTCTGCAGGGCGAACTTCCGCGCGGAATCCAAGCCCACGTCCGTCCGAACCTAGGCCGCGTATAAAGACTTCTGGGGCTGGGACCAATCGCTGTGCGAAGGGGCGAGGCGTTATGCCCAATTGGGCATAATCGAATCGACGGCCTTCCGGGATGCAACGCCGATCCTCTGGGTCCCGTTCCCGCGATCATGTGGCGTTCAGTTGGCGGATGGCCGCAAGTGCGCACATGTGATGCGCGAACGTATTTCGTGCGGGTGGCATATTGGGAGCAAGGGGCCGGGCGTGTCGAGCGAGCGTATGCCTAGTTGGGCATATACGGGTTCGACCCTGATCCTCGTCCTCGCCATCGGGATGTTCGTCGCCGCGCGTCTGCCGGCTGCGACCTCACTTCCCGCGGTGTCGCCAGAGGCCTCCGCTCCGGGCCTGGTCCCGATTCTGATGACCCTGAAACCCGCCAATGCATCCGAGAACGAGGTGGTCCATCTCGACGTCACGATCCAGAACCAAGGAAACTTCGCGGCTTGGGCGGCGACCTTCACGTTCGTGGAAATGCGGCCGGACGGGTATCCCGTGCCGCCCCAGCAATTGTCTTTGTCCGCTCCCTTGAATCCCGGCGCGTCCGTCGTCCTCGCGGCGCCACCCTTCGTGGTGGTGGGCGAGGGGGAGCACACTTTCACGGTCCGCATCTCCGAGGTCTCGCCGCCGGAGGCGGACACGACGAACAACGCTCTTTCGATCCACGTGAATGTGAGGCTCGGAGACGGCGTCTCTCCGCCCCCGCCTCCTTCGGACGGCATCCGGATCGAGGCGCTGGAAGGGCTGGGGATCGGCGGCCTGATCGTCGTCGTACTCCTCGCGATCGCAGGGTGGACGATCAGCGCCGTCGTGCGGCGGCCGCGGGAGGACTCCCTGGTCCCGCCGCCCCCCGAGCCGCCTGACCACCGTCCGCCGCCGATCTGGCCTCCCTAGGCAGATCCCGCGGCTCCGGTCGCAACCTTTCTATCCGGAGCGAGATACGGCAGGCCGGAATCCCCATGGCGATCCGACCCTGGCTCGAACGGTTCCGCTCCGACGTCGTCACGATCGAGGGACCGGTGAAGCGGGAGCTCGAGGCCACGCGCCATCTGGTGGCCCATCCGGACCGGCCCGTCTTCCTGCCGAACCTGGAGGGCGGGCCCGCCGTCGGGAACCTGTGGTCCACGCGGGATCGGGTCTCGGCCGCCCTCCATGTGCCGCCGGACCGGCTGCTCCCGGCCCTCCTCCAGGCCCAGGCGCACCCGAAGGACACGAACCTCGTCGACAAGGCGGAGGTCCTGCGGGAAACCTCGCGGGACATCGACCTCACCGCCCTCCCGGTGCCGAAGCTGTTCCCGAAAGACGCGGGGCGGTACATCACCGCGGGCGTCTGGGTCGCCGAGTGGAAGGGAGCGCGCAACCTGTCGTTCCACCGGATCCTGATCCTCGGGAAGGACCGCGGCGCGTGTCGGATCGTGCCGCGACACCTGCGGCACATGTACAACGAAGCGATGCAGGCGGGCGAGGAACTCAAGGTCGCGGTCTGCATCGGCCTCGATCCCTGGAACCTCCTCGCCGGAGGCACGTCCGTCGAGTATGGCGTGGACGAGAGCCGGATCGCGTCCGCCCTGACGGATGCGTGCCTCGCGAAGCCCGTCGAAATGGTCCGCCTCCCGAACGGCCTCACGGTACCCGCGGACGCGGAGTACGTGCTCGAGGGACGCCTGATCCCCGAGACCCACGACGAAGGACCCTTCGTCGACGCTGTGCGAACGTACGATCGCGTGCGGAAGGAGCCCGTCCTTGTCGTCGAGCGGATCCACCACCGCAAGGACGCGATCTTCCACATCATCGTCGGCGGCCTGGACGAGCACTTCCTCTTCATGGGCATGCCCCGCGAGCCGGCGATCTACCAGGCGGTCTCCCGCGCCGTGCCGCACGTGAAGGCGGTGCGCCTCACGGAAGGCGGGTGCGCGTGGCTCCACGGCGTCGTCTCGATCCGGAAGCAGCACCAGGGGGATGGCAAGAATGCGATCCTCGCCGCGTTCGGGGCGCACACGTCGATGAAGCAGGTCGTGATCGTGGACGAGGACATCGACGTCTTCAGCGATCGCGACGTGGAGTGGGCGATCGCGACCCGGTTCCAGGCGGACCGAGGACTTGTCGTCCTGCACGATGTCCGAGGTTCGTCCATCGATCCGAGCGCGCGGGACGGTTTCACGTCGAAACTCGGGATCGACGCCACGAAGCCGCTCGGCGGCGACCCCGCGATGTTCGACAAGGCGGCCCTCTGACCATAGAGGCAGGAAGTGGGGCACGACCGCGGCGATCCGATCCCGACCGCATCTTCATATCTCCGTTCAAAGCATCTAGAGGCAAATGACCAGGAAGACGATTGGCCTCGATCGAGAGGCGTACGACCTCCTTCGACGCGAGAAAGAGGAGGAGGAAAGTTTCAGCGACGTCATCAAGAGGCTCGCGAGGAAGCGCCGTTCCTTTCTGGATTTCGCGGGAGCATGGAAGGACGTTCCGAAAGAAGACCTAGACCGTATTCACGAGTTCCTTCAGAAAAATCGGAAAATCGGTAGGGAGCGAACCGCCAACCGACTCCGTCGAATCCGCTAGTCTCGAACCGGAAGCGCGGAACGCCCGCTGAAAACTGCGGGAGAACGTTCATTAGAGGGCAGAGAATCCGCGCGCGTGCGCGGCATTCTCCTCGCTCTCGCGGTCACCCTACTCGCGCCCGCCGCGGGAGCCCTGTTCCCGCCGCCGCTGGCCGAACACTGGGAGGTCCCGCCGGGAGCCGCGCCGCAGCTCACACCCCCGAATCCGGCGGTCCGATCATCCGCCCCGCATGTTCGGCAAGGGCCCCTCGTGCTCCCTCCTTCCCCCATGCAGACGAGCGGCACGGCCCGGGTCCTCGTCCTCCTGATCCGCTTCACCGACGTCGCCCCGGACCCGGCCCATTCCGGGAGCTATTTCGACGGCCGGATGAATGGGCCCGGAGGGTCTGTTCAAGCCTATTACGAAGAGGTATCGCG
>VBMR01000113.1 GCA_005878325.1 Methanobacteriota archaeon
ATCCTGTTCGCGGCGGCGGCCTCCGCCGTCCTGGTCGCGCTCGCGGAGGGCGCTGCGAGGAAGGTCTCGCGACAACGTGCCGCGGAAACCGAGTGGGAGATCACCGCACCACCCCCCACCCAAGGGTCGGAACAGTTCGACCGGGCCCTCGCGGACTTCCTCGACGATCCGATCCTTCGTCGGGGGGAGATCGACTAGCCTTTCGGCCGGTACCGGTTTGGATCGTCAAAGAAATCGATCACGCGGACCCCCGCGCGAAGCTTCGCCGCGTGCGGCACACCGGCGGGGATGAGGTATTCTTCCCCGGCACGATAAGTGCGGGTCACCTTTCCGATCGTGAGGACGAGTTCGCCTGCGACGACGACGCCCCATTGCGCGCCGTGCGAGTGCATCGGTACCTCGGAGTCTGCCGCGGCCTCCACGAATGTCAGGGAGGCGGTCGGGCCCCGCAGGAGGAAGAGGGTGATGTCCTTGAACGACGCGTCCGCGACGGGCAGGTTCCGGATGATGGTGGGAAAGCCGGGCATGGGCCGGGCATGTCCACCGGGACTCATAAGCCGATGGACGGGTCCCTTGGAAGCCGGCAGCGGTCGCGCTAGCCGCCGTAGTGCCACTTCAGTTCGTCGAGGGTCATGAGCGCGCCCTTGCCACTCCCGACATCGATGACTTCCGCGAGGGCGATCCGATGGTCTCCTTTGTCGAGAATCTCGACCAACCGGCATTCAATCCAACCCGCATGGCCGGCGACGAGGGGGAGGCCCGATGGGCTCCGATTCGTCTTCACCTTCTCGAACGAACCATCCACGATGTGCTCCGCGACGTCCTTCGTACCTTCAGCGAGGAGGGAGACCGCGAAGGTTTTCGACCGGCGCACGTTCGCCAAGGTCCGGCTGTCCTCCGACAACGCGAAGGCGACGAGCGGAGGCTTGAATGACGTCTGCATGAGCCAGGTCCCGAACATCAGGTGGTCCGCGCCGTCGTCGGTCTTCGTTCCCACGACGTAGGAACCGTACGGAATCGTCTGAAGAATCTTCTTCTTCGCCTTTTTGTCCATGGCAACGCCCTGCGGCGCATCGCGTCGGCGGCTAATGAAGTTCCACCTCAAAGGGACCGCGTCAGTCCACCTCGCGCCTCGAAATCAGGCTCCCCCACCGGCGCCGTCAATGAAGCCCTCTGCGGAGACCCGCTTCGCCTCATGTCCGTCCGTCGGAGATCTTGCCCGCTCAGCGCAACGGACTTCAGGTTCGCCAATCGGAAGGCCCAGAAAGGGAGTTCCCGAAGCTGTTCTCGCCGGGCTGCGATCCCCGGTCCGTACTCGACCTCGAGCGTGAGGGTCGTACGGCGACCGTGAAGGTAGATTCGCCACTCGGTTCCGCGCCTCCACGCGAACGCCACGGATGACCGCTTAGCGCCCAACCGCCGGACGCGGAATTGTTCCATGGACCCATCGTCCCATTGGAAGGCCAACGATTCGCCGGCCGCGGCTTTTCCGTGACATGCGGTGGGAAACCATGAGGCGAGTCCCTCCGGAGTCGCGACTAGGGCCCACGCCCGGGGCTTCCCGACCGGGAGGAGGATCTTTAGCTTTGTGACATTCCCTCGGAGGAAGCCGTCCGCTCGCGGGATCTTGACGTCTGCCGTCGAAACGCCACGCGTCCGCTTCGATTGTCGTGTCGTCGTCATCGACCGGGCGAATGGCCGTCGAGATGATAGGTCCGCTCATTGCTAAAACCCAACAAGGGGACGCTCGACGCGACGTAATTTGAAAGAGGAATCCCGCCTGCCGGATTTGAACCGGCGGCCTGATGATGGCAGCGGGCACCGCGCACGCGGGTGCACGGGAGCACTCTACAGTCACCCGCTCTGACCAGGCTGAGCTAAGGCGGGACGAGGTGCGAAATCGAGGCCCGTTGAAAAGGATTCCGGTGGTGTCACCGAACGGCCATCGCTCTCTAGCGGCTGAGATGGTCGCGGAGAAAACCGAGGGTGCGCCGCCAGGCCAAGGAGGCCGCTCCTTCGTCATACTCGGGACGGTCTCCCTCGAAAAACCAGTGGTGCGTCCCCGGATAGTCATGGATCTCGAATTCGCGTCCCGACGACCGAAGGCGGTCCACGAACTGCTGGCGCTCCCCTGCGGGGACGTACGGATCCTCGGCCGCGAAGTGGCATTGGAAAGCCGCCCGCGCCGCCTGATAGTCCAAAGTCTCCGCCCCGTAGAACGTGACGACTGCCGACACTTCGTCGGGCCGAGCGGTCGCGAGCCAAAGACTCCAGGAGGCGCCGAGGGACAGGCCCACGAGGCCGATTGATTTCGTGCCGGCAAGGGAATTGAGCTTGTCCACGGCCCGGAGGAGCTCGGCTTGGACCGTCTCCCACTTCAGGCTGGACATCCGCGATTCTGCGTCTGCGATCGTCGAAGCGATGTGACCATGGTAGAGGTCCGGGGCAAGTACGACGAACCCCTCCCGGGCGAGACGGTCGCAAAGACTGCGAATGAACGGATTGAGCCCCCACCACGGGTGCAGCACCAGGATGGCCGGTCCGGATCGAAGGCGGGGCAAGGCCAAATAGGAGTCATCGACGGCGGAGGCGGGTTTCTCGAGACGTCGTTGTGTCCGGCCCGCCTGTCTCCCCTCGCGAGTCGTCCGAGGAGGTTTCCGCGCGCTCTTCCCTGGACGACGGGACGAGGCACCGCGCGTTTTCCTTCGCCGGCTGCGACGCGCTTTCTTCGCCGCCATCCGTGACTCCTTGAATTCCCCTCAGGGGGCCCCTCCGAATCGGCTTGGCGGATAAGTGTCTATCGCACGATCGACTCCGGCCATCCGAGCCTATATACGCGCCTGCAATTCCGAGTCCTCCATGATCCTTCGGCGCGGCCTCCGGGAATGGTTGCTCAATCGGGAGTCCGACCCCAGCGTCCGGGTCCGGGTCCTCCGGGAACTGCTGGACCGCTCTGAAGATGACAACGATATCGTCCGAGCGCAGAAGGAGATCGGGCGGAAGGGATGGGCGGCGAAGATCCTCGGCGAACAGCACCCGACCGGGCAATGGGTGACCTCGGGCACCTCCGCCGCCGAGTTGTACCGACCGAAGTACGTCGCGACGAACTGGCGACTCCTGGTCCTGTCGGATCTCGGGGTCACGAGGAAAAACCCGCGCGTCGCGAAGGCGGTGTCGCTCTTCCTCCGCCGGTTCTCGGGGCCGGCGGGTGATCTCGGAGGCACCGGGAGTGAGCTGTGCTTCACCGGGAACTCGGTGCGGATGCTCGCTCGATTCGGATACTTGAAGGATCCCCGCTTGCGGTCCGCCGTCGACTGGCTCGTCCACCACCAGAAGAAAGATGGCGGATGGCACTGCTTCCGCTCCGCCACCGGGACGCTGGACTGCTGGGAGGCCCTCTCCGGATTCGCGGCGATCCCGGCGTCCGCGCGCACTCCCGAGATCCGCCACGCGATCGAGCGGGGCGCCGAGTTCTATCTCAAGCGGGGACTCGTCCGCGAGGGACCTCGACCGTACCGTCCGTGGTTCCGACTTCACTACCCGGTTCATTACTACTACGATATTCTCGTTGGCTTGGACGTGCTCACGTCCCTTGGCTATGGGCACGACCCGCGGCTCCGCCCGGCCCTCGAGCGCCTCGAAGGGATGCGGAACCGCGACGGGAGCTGGAACATGGATGCGCTGCATCCCGACACCGAGGATCCGGCGTACCAGTTCCGCGGGCCCTTCTATCCGCTCGGAGTGGAAGTCCCGGAACGTCCGAGCCGATGGATCACCACGACGGCGTTGACGGTCCTGAAGCGAGCGGGCCGGTGATTGGAACCCCGGAGCGGCGGGAGAGTCATGCCGCGGGCCGGGCTCGAACCGGCGACTTCGAGATCTTCAGTCTCGCACTCTCCCAAACTGAGTTACCGCGGCTCGGCGCCGACCATGAGGGCACGGGGCAAAAGGCTTTCGTCGGGTCGCGGACCACGACCAATTCCGCCCGCCCGTGAGACTTATCCTCTCTCGCTCCCTCCCGGAATCGATGCAAGGACCTGCGCCTCCCGAGGTGTATCGCGCCCTCGAATCACGGTTCTCGGAGGCGTTGGAGTCCGCGCGAACCCTCCTGCGCCAGCCGTCCGTCAGCGCGACCGGAGAAGGGGTCGCGGAATGCGCGGAGATGGTCCGGTCGATGCTCGCGGACATCGGCTGCAAGACCCGGCTGTGGTCGAAGGGCGGCCATCCCCTCGTGGTCGGGGAGCTCGATGTGGGCGCGCCCGTCACGCTCGTGGAGTACGAGATGTACGACGTCCAGCCCGTCGGCGACCTCGCCGCATGGAAGGCCCCGCCGTTCGCGGCAGAGATCCATGACGTTCCCTCGGTCGGGCGGTCGATCATCGCCCGCGGTTCGACGAACTCCAAAGGGGCCCTCGCGAACCACGTGTTCACGTGGAAGACGATCCGGGACGTCGACGAGATGCCCGTGAACCTGAGGATCCTCGCGGAGGGAGAGGAGGAGATCAGCAGCGCGAACTTCATCCAGTACGTCCGCACGCATCGCCGCGAATTGAAAGCGGACGGCGCGATCGCGAACGATTATTCGGAGGACCTGCGCGGCGTCCCGACCATCTACCTCGGCGTCAAGGGCTGCCTCTACCTGACGATCTGGTCCCGCGGGAACCCGACGGTGGGAGGCCCCATGGAGAGCGAGATCCACAGTTCCAATGCCGTCTGGATCGCATCGCCTGTATGGCACCTCGTCCAGGCCCTCGGCACCCTGGTCGACGAGGACCAGAGGCCCGCGATCGACGGCATCTGGGACGACGTTCGGCGGCCGACCTCGGCCGACCTCGCGATGGTGAAGCGCCTCGCCCTCAAATTTGACCCCAAGGTCTGGCTGCGGGAAGACCGCACGGCCCGGTTCAAGTACGACCTTCCCAAGGAGAAGCTCCTGCTGAAGTATCTGTTCGAGCCCACCGTCAACATCTGCGGGATCCACTCTGGGTACGTCGACCACGGCGGGACGAAGACGGTCCTGCCGCACGAGGCGTACGCGAAAGTCGACATTCGACTCGTGAAGGACATGACGGTCGCGGGCACCCTCCGAAAGCTGCGGGCCCACCTGGCGAAGCGGGGCTTTGCGGACCTCCGGATCGAGGTTCACGGTCCGTACGGGCCCGCTCGGACGGATCCCAATTCCTGGATCGCGGGCGCCGCAATCGAAGCTGTGAAGGCCCATTCGAAGGAGCCGGAGGTGTGGCCGTCGAGCGGGGGAACGATGCCCGCGTTCGTGTTCGACGAATACCTGCACATCCCGTGGGTCGCGAGCGGCCTGGGCCACGGGGCCCGCGCCCACGCGCCGAACGAGTACGCCTCCATCGACGGCATGCGTCGCTTCATGGCGGGGGAAGCCTCCCTCGTCTTTGCCGCGTCGCGGGCCGCGGTGCGACGGCGAAAGTAGACGTCCAAAGCCTCATTTTCGGCCGCAAAAATGAGCCCAAAAATTGAGGTGAAAAATTCGATGCGTCATATGGAGAAAATCAACTCATTCTCAAGGGTAGATTTTCAGCGCGACACATATAAATAGCGTCATCCGGGATGGCGCGATAAGAATGTCCACCGGACATTCTCCTCAGGTGACTTGATGCGCGCTATAATCCGCTCCGTCCGGGGCGACGATGAGGGCGTCGCATCCACGTTGGGCACGACCATGGCCCTGCTTGTCTTCCTGACCTTCCTGAGCTTGATCGTCAACCAATACGTGCCGGCCTGGATGAAAGAGTCGGAGGCCGCTCACGTGAACACGGTCCTCGGCCAGATGGGCGGTCTCAAGGGAGCCGTCGACCTGCAGATCCTCGCGGCGCACTCCGCCGCAATCGGAGGACAGACGTACATCCCTGTCACCTCAACATCGGCGGTCACCCTCGGGGTGGACGGCATCCCGATCTTCGCTTCCCCGACTCCCGCCACCATGACCGCCCTCGTCGGCTCAGGAGCCTTCACCGTGACCTTCGACTACATGGTCCAAGGGACTCGACAACGCATCGTCGAGGTCTCGAACGGATCCATTGACGTCGATGTGCAGAACCGATACTTCGTGCCGCAACGCATCGCCTACGAGAACGGCGCGGTCATCCGATACCAGAGCGATGGACAGATCATCCGCGGCGTGCCCACCTTTGCGGTGAAGAAGATCAACACCGCGCTCGACGTGACGTTCGGCCTCGTGAGCTTGTATGGGTCCGGGACCGTCTCCGGGACGACGACCGAGGTTGTGAATGCGCAGCTGTTCGCCGTCGACCCGCAAGAGTATGTGTCGTTCCCCTCGGACGGCCGCATCTGGATCAACCACACGTCGCGTTACGGACTCGCCTGGTACCAGTTCGTGAACGAGACGCTCGCGAACTCTCTGCGGTTGAGCGGTACCTTCACGAGGGGGGCCCTCGGCCCGACCTTCACCGGGAAGATCGCGGGGACGACGGTGTACATCGTGTCTGCGGCCTACAACCCGACGAACGGTGAGTACACAATGCGGCTCGAACTCCGCAACACCGTTGGAGTCCTGACGATCGGGACCTTCCGATTGCTGATCGCCTACGTGAACGTGCAAGTGGGAGAGACGACCCTGAGCGGGCCGTGAGTTGGAGGGACGGAAGATGCCGAAGAAGCGGAAGGTAATGATGCCGAAGGGCGCGATCCAGCAGAAGGCCGAGTGGTCGGGGACCCGCGGCTCCTACCTCACGCGGATCGCCGATCTCGCACGCGACACGATCGAGGAGATCGAGGTCGTCCCGATCCGAGAACCCTTCACCTATTCTCGCGTCGTCTACGACCACGAGCGATCGGAGTACGTCTATGAGGTTTGGGAACCGCAGCTCGCGGAACGGGATAAGGAGTTCCTGGACATGATCAAGGACTCCCTGAACCGGACGCTCGAATACGAATGGGACAAGATGGCGGAGAAGGACAAACAAGAGTACCTGCAAGAAGCGGTGGACTCCTTCATCGCGTCCCGCGGCCTCCGCATCGAGCCCGCGTCGAAGGACAAGATCGTGTACTACATCATCCGGGACTTCGTCGGCTACGGACCCGTCGACGTCCTCATGGCCGACGCCCGGGTCGAGGACGTCTCGTGTGACGGGACCGGCATCCCCCTTTTCGTATTCCACCAGAAGTTCGAATCGATCAAGACGAACATCGTCTTCGCGGACGACGATGTGCTGAACTCCTTCGTGGTCATGCTCGGGCAACGCTGCGGCAAGCAGCTCTCCGTCGCGAACCCGATCCTCGACGGGACCTCTACGGAGGGACACCGCGTCCAAGCGACGTACAGCCGTGAGGTCACGACCCGCGGCTCTTCCTTCACGATCCGACGATACAAGGAGAAGCCCTTCACACCGGTCGAGCTGGTGAAGTTCGGGACCGCGAGCCCGGAGATGGTCGCCTACCTCTGGATCGCCATCGAGCAGGCGTGGGCGAACGGGGGCCCGATGGCAAGGCCGGGGGCGAGATTGACATGTTCGACCTCGTCCGTGCCGCGTTGCGGCAACGGCCGAACTACATCATTGTCGGAGAGGTCCGCGGGAAGGAGACGTACACAATGTTCCAGGCGATGGCGACCGGCCATCCGACGATGTCCACGATGCACGCGGATTCCGTGAAGTCGATGGTGAACCGTCTGGAGAACCCCCCGATCAACACGCCGAGAATCCTCCTTACGGCCCTTAACTTCGTGGTCATCCAGACCCACGCGCGAATCGGCGATTCGATCGTCCGGCGGATCAAGCAGATGGTCGAGCTCGTCGGGTTCGAGCCGGAGACGAACGAGCTGATCACGAACACGGTCTACGAGTGGGACGCGGCGACGGACACGTTCGTCTACAAGGGGCACTCCTTCCTCTTCGACGAGATCATGGAAATGAAAAACATGACGCACGAGGAGATGGAGGCGGAGTTCCAGCGCCGGATTGACATTGTGAACTACATGCTCCAGAAGAACATGATTGACTTCCGCGAGATCGCGCGGATCGTCGTCCAATACTACCAGTACCCGGAGGAGACCGCGAAGCGAGTCCGGGAGGAGATGGGCTGGCAGGACCACGCGATCGCAAAGCCCATCGAAGCCGGGGGTGAGACGACTGGGTAGCTCCGCCTTCGAGAAGCTGGAAACCCGAGGCACGCTCACGAAGACGAAGCGGTTCCGAGGGGACGGCGAGTCCAACAAGGCCCATCATGTCGTGCGCCTCCCGAAGGGGGCAAAGCCCGTGGACGTGGGGCTCACCCCGAAAGAGCAGCTGGCCTGGAAGATGTTCGGCAAGTTCGTCCAGGCGCGCAAGCACGAGGATCCGGAGCTCGAGGAGAGTCTGCTGCGGGCCCATATCAAGCTCCGACCGGAGGAGTACCTCGCCGTCGCTTGGATGAACAGCACGTTCGTGGCCGTCGGGGCGGTTGTTGCAGCTTTCGTCGCGACCTTGTTCCTGTTCATTCTCCGGACTGATGTCCTGACGCTCCTCACGATCTTCGCCTTGGTCGCGGCCTTGCCGATCTTCTTCTCCTACATGTACTTCTTTGGCCTTCCCGTCGGGTACCACGGCAAGCCTGCGGGAATGGCGAAGAAGCGGGGCCGGAAACTCGACAAGAAGATCTCCGGTGCCATGTCGTTCATTTCCGCGATGGCCTCGGCCAACGTCCCGGTGGACGTCATCTTCAAGGAACTCTCCCGTCAGACGGTCTACGGAGAGGTCGCCAAGGAAGCGGAATGGATCACCCGGGACACGGAGCTCCTCGGAGTGGACATCCTGACAGCCGTTCGGCGCGCGGCCCAGCGGTCCCCGTCGAACAAGTTCCAGGACTTCCTGCAGGGTGTCGTGACGACCTCGACGAGCGGTGGCCAGCTGAAGCCGTATTTCCTCGTGAAGGCGGAGCAGTTCGAGAAGGAGGACCGTCTGGAGATGCGGAAGAAGATGGAGACGCTCGGGATGCTCGCCGAATCGTTCGTCACCGTTGTGGTGGCATTCCCCCTTTTCCTGGTCGTGATCATGGCGATCATGGCGCTCATCAGCAAGGGCGGATCGGGTTTCGTCCTCACGCTCCTGTACGTTGTCGTAGGCCTCATGATTCCCGTGAGCCAGTTCGGTTTCATCTTCGTCATCTGGAACATGGAACAGGAGGGCTGATATGCCGAACCCCGAACTGGAGAGGGCCCGCACCCGGATGTTCGAGAAGGCGGATCGGCAGAAGGCGATCGTCGCGACGAGCGTGGTCCTCATGTTGTTATTCGGGTTCGTCGCCTTCCTCAACATGATTAACTCGGTGAACCTGGCGTTCCGCGCCGGCCAACGACCGCTGGAACGGTTCCTCTATTGGATGGTCGTATCAGCCCTCGCGTTCGTGGGCCCATACGGCTTCTATCTGGCCAAGAAGCACCGCGAGATCAAGTTAGTCGAGCGGCGGCTTCCGGACTTCCTGCGCGACGTTGCAGAGGCCGGGAGATTCGGGATGACCCTCGCGGACGCGATCGTCGTCTCGAGCGCGGGCCGGTACGGCAAGCTCACGGCGGAGATCAAGAAGATGGCCGCCCAAATCAACTGGGGAGTCCCGGCGACGGAGGCGCTTCGCCTATTCTCAAACCGAGTGAAGACGCCGATGGTCCAGCGGGTCGTCGCGATTATCGTCAAGTCGTCCGACGCCGGAGGCGACGTTGCCGACGTCCTGACGATGGTGAGTCACGACACGAAAGAAAATCAGCTGACGGAAGATGAGCGGCGCATCACGATGTCGACGTACATCGCGGTCATCTACATCTCGTTCATGGTCTTCCTCGTGACAATCTGGATCCTGAACGTGACGTTCCTCCCGAAGATGCTCGAGGCGAGCAGTGCGCTTTCCGGCGGCGACACGACCCTCGTGGGCGCGAGTCCTCTGGCGGAGAACTTGCCCGAGGTGGTGTTCAGCATCAGGATCGCGTTCTTCATTTCCCTGATCGTCCACGCAATCGGGGATGGCATCCTCGCCGGCGTGCTCGACACGGGAAGGATTCCAAATGGGATGCGACACAGCTTCATCATGCTGTTGATCGCGTTCTTCGCGTTCCTAGTCATCTGAGGTGAGGGAATGGCCCAGTCGTCGGAGAAGAACTACGCAGCGGAAATTGAAGAGCTGGACCGGAAGAA
>VBMR01000252.1 GCA_005878325.1 Methanobacteriota archaeon
GATGTCCGAACGCCGTCGCATCGGGCGCGACGTCGTGGACTGCGCCGTTGATCGGATAGATGTGCATCGTCGAATTGACGACCGGGATCTTCGGCCCGTGTTTCACATGGGCGGCGATGGCCTCATCGGTGAGCTCCCGCACGAAGACGGCCTTCCAGTAGTGTTGCAAACCCGGAGGTACGAGCCCGTCGAAGGCGCCGTTCAGGGCCGGGTACGGCATCGGCCCGACCCACTCCGCGACAATGGGGGCGGCCTCCCGCAGCGGCGCGAAGGCCTTGTCCGCATCCGCGGGGGCACCCGTCCAGCACACGACCATCGCGCACAGGGTATCCCCGTGCCGATCCTCCGGGATGAACGGGAGGGGCGGCGCGATCTGCCACGCGAAAAAGGCCCCGAGCTGCCGCGGCGCATTCGTGATGTAGCGATCGTATGCCCGAATCACCTTGGCGGCGTCCTCCTTCTCGAAGAAGATTGGGCCGCCCACGATATTCTGGATCGGGTGGAGTCGGAACTCGAAATTCGTGACGACCCCGAAGTTCCCGCCACCGCCCCGCAGCGCCCAGAACAAGTCCTCATGTGACTTCGGACCCGCGGTCACGAAGGATCCGTCGGGTAGGACGACGTCCGCGGAGAGCAGGTTGTCCAGCGACAGGCCGAGGCCTCGCGTGAGATAGCCGATCCCGCCTCCGAGGGTGAGTCCCGCGATTCCTGTGGTGGAAATAATCCCTCCCGTCGTCGCGAGACCGAACGCGTGGGTCGCGTGGTTGAAGTCGCCCCATGTGCAGCCGCCTTCGGCGCGGACCGTCTTGGCGGCGGGATCCACGCGGATTCCTCTCATCCGACCGAGATCCACGACAAGGGCGCCGTCGGCCGTCCCGAAGCCCGGCACACTGTGCCCTCCGCCGCGAACCGAGATGGAAAGTCCCTCCGCCCGGGCCGCTCGGACGGCCGCGATCACGTCGGCGACTCCCTGGCATCGCACGATGACGGCAGGTCGCTTGTCGATCATCGCGTTGTACACCTTTCGCGCCTCGTCGTACAGCTTGTGACCCGGCCCGATCACTTCGCCGCGCACATTGGCCTGGAGTTCTCCGATTGACTTCTCGTTCAGAAAAGGGCCCCCGTCCCGACGGCGGACGCCTTGTATCATATTTCAAAGTTGCGAGGAATCCGCAGGTGGTCGTGGAACCCGAGTCGTAGCGCACCGCGAAACCTCCGTTCGACCAGTCTTCGATTCTGTTGAAAACTCCGCGTCAACCGGCGGCCTATTCCGTTAAGGCGAGGTGCGTGTCGAACCATCTCAGGTAGGCGCGCAATCGTGCGATCCGGTGTTTGGGCTTTCCGGCGCGGGACAGGTCGTGGTTGTCCTTGGGGACCAGGAACATCTCCGCCTCCTTCCCGTAATACTTCAGGGCCGTGAAGAACTGGATCGCCTCCACGTGCCAGCATCGATAGTCCTCCAGGGAGTGGACCAGCAGAAGAGGCGTCGTGACGTTCCTCACGTGGCGGAGGGGCGACTTCGCGAGCGTCGTCTCCTCGTCGTCCCACGGATCGGCGCCGACCTGATCCTTTCCGAAGTACGGGCCGATGTCGCTCGTGCCCCAGAACGTCCACCAGCTCGAGATGGACCGGTCGGAGACCGCCGCCTTGAAGCGATCCGTCTGTGTGACGATCCAGTTCGTCATGAAGCCTCCATAGGAGCCTCCTGCGACCGCGAGGCGATTGCCATCCACGAATGGGAAATTCGTAATCGCGTGGTCCAAAAATCCAAAGGCGGTCTTGGGCCCGCCGTGAATGTACAGGACGGTCGGGACCTTTCCCGCTCTGTCCGGTCGCAGAATCCAACCTTGGATCGCGGCCCCATCGCTCGCCTGAAAACCGAACGAATCGGGCCTGCGGAGATCCAGGTCTCTCGTCACGGCTTCGTTGAACGACGTCAGTTTGCGGATGCCGCTCCCCAGGGCATAGAGTTCGGCCGGCGCCACGTTCTCCATCGCGGTGAAGACGACGGTGCCCGCGGCAGCCTGAAACGACTCAACACTCCGTTCGCCTCCCACCAGAAGTTCGGCTCTTCGGTCGGGCACATGGAGGGAGTACAGGCTCACACGGCCTCCTTCCGCCGCGACGAAGTAGATTCGATCGTCGACCCACTTCGG
The DNA here is from genome assembly GCA_005878325.1 of Methanobacteriota archaeon. GTDB lineage: Archaea > Thermoplasmatota > Thermoplasmata > RBG-16-68-12 > RBG-16-68-12 > RBG-16-68-12. The sequence goes on from VBMR01000252.1 coordinate 2,157, forward strand.
ATCCGAGTTCATGCCTCCCATTCGAACATCGGAGTTCAGGGCGTTGGAGAGGTTGAGGTCCATGGAGTCCAGGCGGTCCAACGCGTCGGTCCCGTCCGCGCCGATGGACCAAAGGTGGACGTGGGAGGCGAAGCCCCGCGGAAAGTCGTCTCCCAGGAAGGCAAGGGACCGGTCGTCCGGAGACCAGCACACGGACGAAATCTCCAGGGTGTGCCTCGTGAGCTGATTCGTGGTCCCCGACGCCACGTCGAGGACGAAAAGGTCTTGGACGTAGGGGCGAAGATCCTCCGTCTGCGCAACGTAGGCGATCCGTCGCCCATCGTGGGACCAGGCCGCCTTCGTGACGTCGAACTCGCCCTGGGTGACCTGCGTCACCTCCTTCGTCTCGAGGTCCAGGGTGAACACATGCTTCCGGACGTTGTAGATGAATCCCTTGTCGTTGAACCAGAAGTTGATTCGGCGGATCGTCCGCACGTCCTCCTCGTCCTCGCCGACGTTCGACAAGAACAGGGCACGCCGTCCGTCGGGAGACCACGCGTGGCCTTCGATGCCCTCCTTCCGCCGAAGGAGAAGTCGGGCCTCGCCTCCGTCCGTCGGGATCAGGTAGAGGGCATTGCCCTTGTCGTCCTTGCCCATGTCCCGTTTGGAGGTGAACAGGATCCGTTTTCCTTCCGGCGAAACCTTCGGAGCCCCGTCCTTCCCGGCGGTCGTGAGCTGCCTGACCTCGCGTCCGTCGAGGGGCACGATCCACAGATTCCCTTCGTACTCGTCTTTGTCCAGGAGGGCCCGGTGCGCCGAAAGGGCGACGAACGAAGCGTCGGGTGCGAGGCTTGGTTCGGAGAGGAACGTGTAGGCCGCGAGGTCCTCGGGCTCCACCGCCTTGGCCATCTGGGGGCCGACATCGAAGCGCACAATAAAACGGCTCCGACTCACGCCGACTTCGTCCCTCCACCAGTGGAAACGGTCTGTTCCGTCGGTGAGGCTCTTCTTTCTGGCGGGGCCTATTCGGGGCCAAGGGAGTCTTGACTCGAGGCGCCGGCGGCCATGAGCAACGCCGAAAGCCCGATCGAGAAGAGCGCGGTGACCACGAGGAACGGCGCGACAACCGCCACGGCCGCTTGAAAGGGCGCGTACAGGACGAACAAATCAACCAGGATGACGGTCCCGAGGACGAGCGTGACGATCGCAACGACGAGAAAGTGCACCCGACTCAACATTCCAGACAACCTCCCGTCATCTAGCGTCATGCTTTCCTTCAATAAGCCGTCTTTTGGCGCCCGGGGGACAGCCCTTTCGCGGGTGGATCAGGAATTGGGGTAGGACGAAAGGGGGGAAGCCTTATTGCCGCCGGTAGTCCTGCGTGACCTCCGTCCGGGACGACGGTGAGTCGTTGCGGAAGGATGTGGACCCATGCCTCAAGCTCGACGGAC
>VBMR01000253.1 GCA_005878325.1 Methanobacteriota archaeon
CGCGTCGAGTGACGTCCGAGAGTTCGCAACCTTTTTATCGCGCGCCTCTCGTGTCCAATGTCCCCCATGTTCTGTCCGAAATGCGGCTCCCTGATGTTCCCCGAAAAGGGGAGGCTGCATTGCAATTCGTGCGGCTACGAGCGCTCCTTCACCGGGAAGGACGCCGTCGTCACGAAGGTCACCAAGCCCGGGAAAGAGAAGCCCGCGGAGACCCTGGTCCTGGATGAGATCACGGAGACCCTCCCGAGGACCCGGGTCGAGTGCCCCAAGTGCGGCCACTACGAGGCGTTCTGGGTCATGCGTCAGACCCGGGCCGCCGACGAGCCGACGACGCGCATCTACCGGTGCGTCAAGTGCCAGCACACCTGGCGGGAATACTGAACCCGACGACACCCGGGAACCTTTATAGCAAATGACCGGATTCACCGGGGAAATTCTGGGGGAGCAACGGTTGTTCGAGGGGAAGGTGAAGGCGGACGTTCTCAAGGAAGTCGTCGACGTGGTCTCGACCCTCGTGGACGAGGCGAAGTTCAACATGGGGAAGGACTCGCTCACGGCGAAGGCGGTCGATCCGGCCCATGTCGCAATGGTCGACCTGACCCTCGACCGCGGCGCCTTCGAAGCCTACAAGGCGGACGAAGGAGAGCTTGGCGTGGACATGGACAAGATGAAGGAAATCTTACGCCTCGCGAAGGGAGGCGAGACAATCTCCCTGAGCCATGACGAGAACAAGAATCGACTCATCGTGACGGTCGGGAACACGACCCGACGGATGGGCCTCGTCGACACCGCCGGGATGAGCGATCCGAAGGTCCCGAGCCTGAACCTTCCCGTCAAGTTGATCGTGCGCACGGATGAGCTGCGGCAGGCCATCCGGGCCTCGGAGAGCATCAGCGACCACATCGCCCTCAAGGCGTCGCCAGAAGGTTTCGAGGTCGTGTCGGAGGGCGATGCGGACACGGTGTCTCATGTCGTGCCGAAGGACCTGTTGGAGGAGCTACAGGCCAAAGAGCCGGTCCGGTCCCTCTTCCCGCTCGACTACTTCTCATATTTGCCGTGCTTCGCATCTAGCCGGAAGAGTGCCACTCAGACACCGAAGGCCATCCGCAACACCGCGTACACGGCCATCCCGACGCCAGCGGATGCGGGGATCGTAATGATCCACGCCCAGAAGATCCTTCGCGCGACGCCCCAGCGGACCGCGGACAGGCGCCGCGTCGCGCCGACGCCCATGATGGCAGAGGCGATCACGTGCGTCGTGCTCACGGGGATTCCCGCCAGCGCGGTGCTCGCAAGCGCGATCCCTCCTCCGGTCTCCGCGGCGAAGCCCTGCCACGGTCGGAGGTGCGTCACCCGCTGAGACATCGTCCGTACGATTCGCCACCCGCCGAAGAAGGTCCCGAGAGAGATGGAGGCATGGGCCCCGACGATGACCCAAAACGGGATGTGGAACTCGCCCGAAGGGGGACCCCAAGGGGGTCCGATCGCAGCGACGACGAGGATGAGTGTTATGATTCCCATTCCTTTCTGGGCGTCGTTCGTCCCGTGCGTCACGCTGTAGAAGAAGCTCGACACGAGTTGGAGGCGCCGGAATTCATGGTTGACCCGCGTCGGCGTCTGTCGGCGGAACAGGCGGATGACCAGGAGCGCGAGGCCGAAGGCGAAAACGAGCCCCACGAGGGGCGCGGCGACCATGTACACGACGATCTGGACCAGCCCTTTCAGGAGGATCCGTCCGAGGATGACCGCGGGGAGGAGTCCGGTCAGGAGACCGGCCAGGATGAGCGACCCGAGGGTAGGCTTGTCCCTATGGATGATGAAGGTGTACGCGAAGAGCGAGGCGGAGCCGAGCACGAAGGCCATTCCTGTGACGAAGACGAAGAGGAGCATATTCGCGGTGGTTGGGACCAGGATATATGCCGGTCCTGCCGCGAGGACGGTCGCACCCACGATGCCTCCAATCAGCGCATGGCTGCTCGAGGTCGGGAGCCCCCAGAGCCACGTAACGATATCCCACACGATCGCGCCAGCGACGCCTCCCATGATGATGGCCATCGAATGGAAGAACGCGGCATCGCTCAGCGGCAGCGCATTCACGCCGAGGACATTCGTGTCGATGATCCCCTTCCCAATCGTCTCCGCGATCGCATTCGTGATGAACACCATTCCGACGAAGTTTCCGGCCGCGGCCATCGCGACCGCCTTCGTCGGCGTGAGGACCTTCGTCGCGACGATTGTCGCGATCGCGTTCGCGGCGTCGTGGAACCCGTTGAAGAAGTCAAACACGAAGACAACGAGGATCGCGACCACGATTATCGTGAGGAGATCCACCATGGCAACTCCGTGTCTCCGCTCGTCCCTCCGTCGAGAGCCGAGAGACCTCCGACGCCTCACTGGTTCTTCGCCACAATGTCGCTCAGCACGTTGGCGACGTCCTCGCAGTGATCCGTGGCCGACTCGAGGACCTCCGTGATCTCCTTGAACTTGATGATCGTCACGGGGTCCTCCGTGCGGAAGAGGGCCGCGACCGCGTCGTTCATGAGATCGTCCGCGACGTTCTCGAGCCGATGGACCTCGATCGCGATCCGCTCGACGTCCCCGGCTTGCTTCATGTTGCGGATCATCCCGACGGCGCTGTTCAGAAGGTGGGTCCCGTCTTTGATCACATTTCCGAGTTGCACCATTGCCTCGGTCGGACGACTAATTTCATAGAGCTGGATCCGGCTCGCGGCCGCCTCGATCAT
>VBMR01000114.1 GCA_005878325.1 Methanobacteriota archaeon
GACGCCGTTCCTCGGCCCCGCGCGGAGCCCGCAGATTTCCGAGCTCATCGTCCCGGACTGGTACCTCCTCTTTTCCTGGGGACTCCTCAAGGTCGCGGACATCTTCCCCACCTTCACCCTGGGCCCCGGGACCCCGTTCGAGGCGAGGTTCAACGCGGCCTTTTGGGGGGACCTGCTGAGCGCGATCCCGGTCATCCCGCTGTTCATCCTCCCGTTCCTGGACCGGGGCCGCGAGACCCGCCCGGCCAAGGCTCCGGTCCGATCCGCCGTCGGGCTGATGGGCATCGCCTTCGTCTTCACGTCCTCCCTGTATTCGATCCGGGAGGTCGTGGCCCAGCGCTGGGTTTCGCCGAACGGCGCCGCCCTAATTCCGGATTCCACGATGAAGTGGTTCTTCATCATCCCACCGGTCCTCGTCGGCCTGACCTCGTACATCGCCCTCCGGCGGCTCGCCTACCAGCCGATGCAGCGCTGGCTCGTCCCCTACGTCGGCGGATTGACCCTGATCGTCCTCGCGCAGGTCGCGTGGATCTTCGGCACCCCGGGCGGCCTCGGGGCGAACGCACGGCCGTTCCTCATCTACATCGCTGCGGGCGTCGCGATCGTCGTCGTCCCCCTCGTCGTGACGATGGCCTCCCTCTTGCGGGAGCCCGAATCCCGGATCCGCAAGATCTCGACGGTCGCGGGGGCGTTCGGCCTCTTGGGCTTCCTCGTCTATTCGATCGCCTTGTCTTCCTTCGGTCCCCATAACGCGCTCGGGTGGGTCCTCTCCGTCCTCTGGCCGAACATGAACACCCTGGTCTTCATGCCCCTCTTCGGCGTCCTCACGGTCTGGATGGGCACCCGGCGTCCCTACAGCTCGTACGAGTACCTCCTGAACGAATGCTACCAGTGCGGGAAATGCCACACCGTGTGTCCGGTCACGAAGGTCGAGGACGACGCCCTCGGCGGGCTGAACCTGGTCTACAACACGTTCAAGAAGCAGCACGACGGCGTGCCCCTGTGGACATGCCTCGCCTGTGACGCGTGCAGCGCCGTGTGCCCTCTGGACATCCAATACAGCGACTACATCCTGGAGGAGCGGGCGAAGGTCCACGCCGCGACGGTCGCGGACGGGGGTACGCGCGAATGATGGAGACGGAATACGGCCCGGGCCGGACGATCCCGCACCCGGTCATGTTCCGGGTCCTCGATAGCGAGGCGGAGGACCTCACCGTCCCCGAGATCAAGGTCGAGCACAAGTCGGAGTACGCGTACTACCCGGGCTGCGTCGACTACTACGACGTCGAGATGCAATTCTCGCACATGAACTACGGCGACACGAACCACGGGATCATCTTCGACTCCTCCGTGAAGCTGCTCCGCGCGGTGGGCATCCAGCCGATGATCTTGGACCGGTCCTTCATGAAGTGCTGCGGCCACGACCAGCTGTGGCAAGGCAAGGTCGACGTCTTCGAGCGGATGCGGGACTACAACACGAAGATCATCAAGATGCTCGGCGTCAAGACCTTCATCACGTCGTGCGCCGAAGGATACCGGACGTTCAAGTTGGATTACAAGCTCGACGGCGTCCGGGTCGTCCACATCACACAATTCCTCTTCGAGCGCGGGCTGCGGATCCCGCCGCAGCCGGAGACCGCGAAGCGCATCCGGGTCGCGTTCCAGGACCCGTGCCGCTCCGGCCGCCAGATGCCGATCGACCCACGCGGAAGCGGATGGACGAAGCCGTCGACGTGGACGCGGACTACCTCCTGACCGCGTGCCCGAAGTGCCTCACCCATTTCGGATGCCTGCACCACGAGAACCGGTGGAGGCCGGGCGAGGAGCGGTATCGGTACAAGGTGATGGACATCACCCAGTTCCTCGCGGAGCGTTTGCCCGGCGAGTACCCGACCGGGAGCAACGTCGACGCGAAGCGGAAGGAGCCGCCCCTCCCCGGCCGCAGAGGGTGATCGGATGGCGACGTCCACGGCGGTCCGGCCCGCACCCACGCCTCCGCCCGCGCCGCCCCCTGCCCCCGCGAAACCCGCGGACCCTCTCGTCGCGTACTACCGGGGCGTGCGGCAGATGAACCTGCAGCTCGCAAAGGATCGATACAAGAACGGATTCAAGGTCCGAACCCAGGAGTACATCCGCGGCCGCGGCACCCTCGCGATCGTCGACGAGGAGATCTGCATGGGGTGCACGCACTGCTTCGACAACTGCGCCTTCGAAGCCATCGACATGGTGGACCGCAAGTTCGCCCTCCCGGACTACTCCTACACCTCGCGAAAGGCCATCATCATCGACGACAACTGTGTGGGCTGCGAAAAGTGCGCGATCGTCTGTCCCGTCGACGCGATTACGATGGTGACGAAGTTCGGCTTCGAGGTGAAGGATGGCCGCGTGGTGTCGACCACCGCGCCGCCGCCTGTGCCACGTCCCGCGCCATCAGCCGTGCCAGGGAAGCCGGCCGCACCCACGCCGGCGGCCCCCGCGCCCGCTCCCGCGCCCGCAGAACCGGACGAGGAACCGGAGGCGGTCTAGGCTGTCCGAACCAGAGGCCGCCGCGCCCGTTCTCAAGGCCCGCAAGAAACCTCGGCTCACGTACAAGCAGGAGATCCAGACGATTCGGAACCTGCCGCGGGTTCAGCGGGGCATCGTGATCATGAAAATCGCCGGCGTGTTCCTCCTCGCCATCGGGTTCGAAGGGCTCGTGACCGCGCAATATTGGTATTCCGTCCTGTTCATCCCTCTGGGGGTGTTCGTCGCGATGCTCCCGATCCGCATCCGGACCGGCGTGTGCATCGCGTGCCAGGGGCCGTTGCAGCGGGACCAGGCGATCTGTCCGGCCTGCGGCGCCCCGCAGATGTGACCTCACGGCGCGATGAGCGGTTGTACCACGTGGGCGGCGTCGATCTCCAGTTTCAGCGAACGAAGGAGGGCCATGCGGCGCAGGAACCCCGGTTCCTCCTCCCATAGGTGCGCAAGGCGGGACGTGAACGCCGCGCCGGGAGTGCCGGAGACGATCGTGCGGACTCCCTTCGAGAGGTCGTACACCTTGTCGCGGTCCTTCGGGGCCGCGAACGACGGGAAGGCGGAGGCGATTCCCGTGTCCCGGAGGCTCGCGTAGACGCCCGCCCTCGCGGAGCTCTGGTCGCCGAAGGCACGCACCTTTCCGATGAAGTCGCCCAGGAGCTTCGCGGGGATGCGGACCTCGCCGACGAAGACCGAGCGGCCCACGGCCTCCGCGGTCTTCCGGTAGGCGGCCGCGGGGACTTCGAAGGGACTCGGGGTCTCCGCCCCTTTCGACTTGAAACCCGCCATCGCGGCATCCACGGCCTTTTCCCTCGCGGCCAGGCCCGTCGCGGTCGCAGCGAGCGACAACTGGACGGTGAAAGCCTCCGGGGGAACCGCAGGCCGAAGGGTTTTCGCCGCCACCGCATCGGTGACGTGGACCCAGCCGATGCCGGGACCCGATCGCGAGAGTCGGTCCAGGGCCGCGGAGAGCTTCGGGCCGTCCTCGAATGAGTAGGTGAGAGTCTTCCGGTTCGCGGGCTTCGCTTCGAGCCGGAGGGCGACCTCCACGGGGACGAAGAACTCCGCCGCAAGGGGCAAGGTCGCATGGAGCAAGTCGTACGCGGTCCCGTTGTTCGCGACCTCCTCGAAGCCGATGCGCGCCCGGTGCCCGTAGGGAGAGATCGTGCGCAATCCGTTCACGTAGGTCCCGAAGTCGCCGCGGAACGAGGCGAAGGGGGCGTCGCCGAACAGTCCGTCGCCCACCGCGAAGTCCAAGGGGACCGTGGGCACGAAGGGGACCGCATGGCCCTTCGAAAGCGCGTCATCGTACAGCTGCTTCCAGGTCGCGCCGACCTGCGCGATCGCCCGGTGGCCGTCCCCCGCGAACTCGATGGCCCCGTACGCGCTGAAGTCAAGCTGAACGCCCCGCTGCTCCGGCACGATCCAGTCGTACGTGAGGAGGGCGCGCGGCCGGGGGACGAGGCCAAACTCGCGGGTGCGTCCGACCCCGAGCTGCGTGCGGAAGTAGTGGTAGTCTTCGGCGTTGAGACCGAGGCTCACGGTGCTCTCCTCCCCGTTCAGGACGCGGACCAGCTTGCGCACCTCTCCGTCGTCCTTCACCTTCACGGTCACCCGCGGGACGCGGTTGAGGTCCCCGATCAGGTCCGCGGGGAGGACCCGGTCGTCGCGCACGAACAACGCGCGGATGAGGGCCTCGCGAATGACCTCCGAGAGCGCGGGGATCTGGACGGCCCTCTCGACATAGTTCCAATCCCGCAGGAGTCCCATCTCACCCCCCCTTCGAGGCCTCGTAGGTCCGCACGAACCGGTCGCGGGTCGGCTTCGCCCGCCGGAGGAGCGCCGCGACTTCCAGGCCGATCGCCATGCCCGGAGGCGGGATGGCGCGAATCCCAGGCCAGGGATACTTCGTCCACACTTCGAAGGTCTTCCCCCCGTTGATTTTCTTCCGGGGGTCAAAGACGCCCTTCACGGCAGAATATGCACCCGTCGCGTTTCCGTGCATCTTCCGAAGGTTGAAGACGAGGAACAGGCCCAAGCCCATCGAATGTCCGCCGAGCTTGAACGCGGCGTCGCCCATCCGCTTCACGAATCCGAGCGCCGTGCCGCCGGAGGGCTTCGTGTCGTCCATCAGGACATACGGCTGGAGGGCGGCGGTCGTCGTGTCGACGAGATGCGCCTGGACCGAGCCGTTCAGCTTGAGCTTGTCCCGCAGCCGCAAGGCGGTCTCCACGGCTTCTGGGAGTCGGCGGAGAGGGACGAGGTTGTACGAGATCGTGAGGCCGCGGCTCAGGCGGCGCGCGCTGTAGTTGTTATAGCGCTCCCGCCACAGCCCCTCTCCGACGGTGGGAGGGAGCTTCGTGCCCGAATACTCCTTCGCAAGGGCGTCGAGGGTCTTCTCCTGGTCCGAGACCTCGTCCTTCGATCCTTGGACGGCCACGAGCGCGAGGTCGACCGGATCGGGTGAGTCCGGCCGCAGGGCGCGTTCGAACACGAAGTGGTCCCGGTCGATGAGGGCCGCATGGTACGGAGCGAGGCCTGCGTCGACGATTCCCTTGAGGTAACGGGCCGCGGCGGCGGGTTCGGCAAAACCATAGGTCACGGGCTTCGTGACCTCGGGCTTCGGGACGAGACGCAACACGGCCTTCGTGATGATGCCGAGCGTCCCTTCGGCGCCGAGGAAAAGGGGCGTGAGGTCCGCGAGCTGGCCGCCCGCATCCGCGGCCGCCGCGGTCTTGAGCAGGCTTCCGTCCGGCAGGATGACCTCCAAGTTGGCGACGGAGTCCCGCAGGCTCCCACCCCGCAATCCTCCGAATCCCACGCTGGCGGAATTGATCGCGCCGCCGACCGTGCTGCCGATCGCGTTCAGGGGAACGGTGCGGAGGGCGAACCCTTTCGACTCCACATGATCCTCGAGCTCCTTCCAGGTCACCCCGGCCTCCGCGGTTACGGTCCGGCCGTCCGGGTCCAGGCCGACAACTCGGTTCATCCGCCTCATGTCGAACAGGACGCCCCCGCGGTTCGGGACGGACCCACCATACCAGCCGGTGCCCCCGCCCCGCGGCGTGATCGGGAGCAGGCTCTCATCGCTCAGCTTGACGAGGGCGGAGACCTCCTCGCTCGTCTTCGGTAACGCGACGAAGTCCGGGTAGAGGCGCCATTGGAGGAGAGCGATCTTCGGGACGGAGGCGAAGTCGTGGCTGTACACCATTCGCTCGAATTCGGAACGCGCGACGCGCTCGGGTCCCAGGGTGTTCAGAAGCCGGCGATACGCATAATCCAGGTTCGCCACGCGCCGACCTCCCGAGGACGGGCGCGGGTAGCCTCTTACTTCGGATAAAGGTGTCGCGCTTATCTGGAGGAACGCTCAGACGTTCAGGGCTTTGATGATCTGTTCCCGGAGTCGCTGGACGTCCGCGCCAGTGTTGTACACGCCCACGGCCTGCGCCGCGGAGATGACCTCATCGTCCGGCGCCTTGTCCACGGCGCGTGCGATGTCGAGCTTCAACTGCATCTCGCTCCGACCCGACGTCGGGATCCGGAGCGCGCTGGCGGCCTTCTCGACCTTGGCCCGCGCATCCCGCACGTCCATTTGCGAGAGCTCGGACGAAATCTCCCTCTCGACCTCCATCTTGCCCCGACGGAATTCGCCCATGGCCCGACCGACGCCGCGGAACAGTTCCGGGAGCTTCTGGGGGCCGAACAGCAGGAGGACCGCGATGATGATGAGGATGATGATCCACTCGAATCCTCCCGGCAGCTGAGCCGTCACGGTGCCGGCCGAAACCCCCGCCGTGGCATCACCCGGAAACCGTCGAAGGTCCCCGGGGTTAAGAGCTTTTCGCAGGAGCGATGCTCTGCCGCGCGGCGTGCTTGCTCCGCTGGACGACCGCGACGTAACCGGCTGCGTAGAGGAACAACATGGGAATCGCGACGAGCATCATCGTGATGCCACTCCCGTCCGGGGTGATGACCGCGCCGAAGATGAAAATCGCGATGACCGCATACCGCCAGTTCTTCTTCCAAAACTCCGGCGTCACGATGCCCAGGTAGGAGAGCCCATACATCACGACCGGCAGCTCGAACGCGAGGCCGAACGCCAGGCTGAACCACAGCACGAAGTCCAGGAACTCGTCGAGGCGGAGCAGTGGAGTGGCGCCGAACGAATAGGCGAAGGCGTACAGGAACGGGAACGTGAACGGGAGGACAACCAGGAGGGAGACGAGGACGCCTGCGAGGAACAGCGCGGCGACGGGAGCCGTGATGCGAAAGATCAGCCGGCGTTCGCTCGGCTTCAGCGCGGGGGCCACGAAGCGCCAGAATTCGTAGGTCGAGATGGGGGAGGTGATCACGGCGGCGAGGAACATGGCGACCTTCAGCTGCGCGATCACCGCCTCCCAGGGGGTGAGGACGGTCAGAACCGCGCTCCCCTTGACGAGAGAGTGGTTCAGGAGGACGATCAACTGAGCCGGGATCGTCCGGCCCTGGTCTGCGGTCGGGAGGGGCAGGAAGACCTGCGTCTGGCCGAAGGTCACCGGCGCGATTGCGAAGGTGAGCATGAGAACGAACGCGACGATGAACACCGCGATGACGACCTTCAGCCGTTGGCGCAGTTCCTCGAGGTGTTCGAAGAACGACATCCGGCGCCCTTCGGGCTCATCCTGCTCTCTCCGTGGTCGGTCCACACGCCGTCCTCGCGGAAAGCGGCCGTCGCCTTATGGACTTTCCCGAATTATCAGAAGGAGTATCGGTCCTCCGTCAGTGGATCCGCCGTGTTGCTGTAGCCCCGGATCTCCCAATATCCGAGTTCCTCTTCTTCCGTGAACGTGACCCCGCGAACCCACTTCGCGCTCTTGTACGCGTACCGCTTCGGCACGAGGAGCCGCACGGGCCCGCCGTGATCTAGGGGCAGGGGCTTCCCATCCCATTGGTGGACGAGGAGAACGTCGGAGTCGTAGAGCACGTTCAGGGGATGCGACGTCGTGTAGCCGTCCCCGCAACGAAACGTGGCGAAGCCCGCCGTCGGGCGGACCTTGGCGCGTGCCGCGATCTCCTTGATCGTGACGCCGACCCACTCGTTGTCGAAGGTGGTCCAGCCGGTCACACAATGGAATGGGGACATGACCTTCGTGGTCGGAAGGGCGAGGAACTCCTTGTACCCGAAGCGCACAGGTTGGTCCACAGCTCCGTCGACTCGGAGGTCCCACGACTCCACATCGAACCGCGGGACGATGCCGAGGTCGAGCCGAGGCCATTTCCGCACTTCACGTTGGCCCGGCGGCACTAGACGCTCGACCGCCATTTCACGCGACCAACCGAATCCCGGAATATAAACGGTTGCGTCCTTTCGATGCTCGTCCGCCGTCGCGAATCTTGCGGCGCTGCGCGAGGCGGTGATGAACTCGCGTAAACCGCTCCCGATGGATCGCTCCCAATCATAACGAGAGCTTTAATAGCCAAACCAATTTTCACGCGACGAAGATGGCCCTCGAGAACTATGGACCAGTCGTCATCTTTGCCTTCATCGCCCTGATGTTTCCCCTCGGCACCTTCTTCGCGACCCGTCTCTTCCGCCCCGATCACCCGACGCCGCTGAAGGACCTGACGTACGAGTGCGGCGAGATGCCCGAAGGGGAGGCGCAGATCCAGTTCCATTTTCAATATTACATGTTCGCCCTAATTTTCGTCGTCTTCGACGTAGCCGCCGTCTTCCTGCTCCTCTGGGCCTTCGCCTGGGGAGGGCTCCTCGGTTCCGGATCGCTCTTCGCGAAGGTTTCGATCTTCCTGTTCCTCGGGATCATGTTCGTCTCGACCCAGTACGCGCTGAAGAAGGAGGAGGTCATCCAGATATGAGCGCGGTCGCGCAGGCCGTGCCCACCGTGTCCGGCCGTTCTGTCCCGGGGATTGAGAACGAAGTGCTGGGTCAGCTCAAAGCGGCGTTCGGGTCCAAGTTGGTCATCGCCCGGGTGGCCCGGCCGCGCCTCGTCGAGATCGCGTTTGACCGCTCCGACCTGATCGCCGTCTGCACGTACCTGAAGAACACGCTCGGTTTCGAACACCTCTCCTGCATCACGACCGTCGACTGGAAGGACCACTTCGAGTCGATTTACCACATCGAGAACTACTACAACGGCTGCATGGTGCAGGCGACCGCCCGCATCCCGTACGAGGATCCGAAGATCGCAAGCGTCACCGAGTTCTGGAACGCCGCGAACTACCACGAACGGGAGGGGTGGGACCTCATGGGCATCACGTTCCAGGGCCACCCGCACCTCGAGCGGATCCTCCT